>NZ_WOEI01000002.1 GCF_009733925.1 Streptobacillus canis
TATTATTACTCTATCTGCATAATTCAAATGTTTATATTTAGCTTTTTTATTATTTTCTAAATTTATGTTATTATTAGTCATGGGTATACAGTTCCTTTCAATGAATTTAGTCGTTTATGATTGTACTGTATATCAACTTTTTTTTAACTTATATTTTGGACACTTACTATTTTAATTTAGGTTACTTAATACATTATCACATTTAAGTTGACATATTTAGTTATTAGTAATATAATATAGTGTAAAAATATAAAATGAGATGGAGGAATTGGTATGCAAAAAGAAAGAGTCCTTAAAGGTCTTTTAAAAAGAAGAGTAAGCATTACTAAAGCATTATTAGTTACTTTCCTTATTACTGGTGGATTATCATTAGCGGGTACTATAGGAGAAGCACAAAACGAAATTGATACAAATAATAAATTGACTGCAGGAACATATACTGGTGAAAGTTCAGGTTCAATAATTTTAACTAAGACTGATACATCTTTTGAAGGTGATGTTAAATTTAATGTTGTATCAACAGGTGAAGAAACACGTTTAGATTTAAATGGACAAAATGTAAAAGTAAATTCATTAGTCGTTAGAATTAATCCAAAAGAAGGAGCACATTCAAGACCTAAGGGTATATGGCTTAGAGGTAATTCTAAAGCTACTATTGAAAATTTAAATGTAGATATAGCTTTAAGATCTAAAATAACTGGTTCAAAATATTCTGCAGATTCAAATGCATCTTATGGTGTTGCATTAGGAATTAATGAAACTGTACATGGTGCTGGAGATGGTAGTGGTGAAACACATTTAACAGTAAATAATATGAATATTTCAGTTAAAAATACAGAAGATACGATTTTAAATGTATATACCGTTAGTAAAAGAGTTTCATTTGGTCCATTTTCTTTTAACGTAAATGCAAGTGTAGATTTTACACATCAATTATCAGGATTAAGATTGGTTAGATTACAGGGAGATAAAACGACATTTATTTCTAATGGTGAAACAAATATAAAAGTAGAAGATGTTTCAGCTACTAAATCAGGAGATTATCTAGCAGGTATATTTATATCTGGAAATGAAGCAAGTGCAACTTTTAATGGACATTCTAATATTAAAATAATTGGAGAAGGAGTAAATTCTGCAGCTATAAAAATAGGGAAACCTGGTGAAAGTTTTGAAAAGAATATGGCACCAAAAGTAATCTTTAATGGTAAAATGAATATAGATACAACAAAAGCAAAAAATTCACCTGCAATTAGATTATTTACAAATAATGTAAGTTTAGAAGTTACAGGTAAAAATAATGAAGAAGCTTCAGTAATAAATTCAGGAAATACTGCTATTGCATTTGATGTTCAGGATTATAGACTTTTTTTGTAGGACCTTTTGGAAAATCAGAAGTAAGTAGAAATTCAAATGCTACTGGACAAAGTGTTAAACTTAATAATACTGAAATAAGAACTATGTCTGAAACAGACAGTTTAATATTAGTTAAAGGTATGAAAACGTTAGATGGATCAGCAGGTGAAGCTAGAAAATTTGAAGCTTCATTAAATAGTGGTGAAGAATTTACAAATAAAGATGCTACTTTTGAACTATCTGGAGAAAAATCAATAGCAAAAGCAGCAACTAATGGTTGGTTAATTGAAGCAACTGGAACGAGAACAGCTTCATCATCTTTAACAGCAACTATTAAAGATAAAGCTATGGTAGAAGGATTAACAAGTAAAGATTTTAGTTCAAGATTAGATATTAATTTAGAAAATGAAGCTAAATGGACATTAAGAAATAAAGGTAATATTAATAGAACTTCTTTTAATAATTTAACTATAACAAATTCTATTCTTGATGCATCTAATATAAATAAAGAAGATAAAGCAGAATATGATTTACATGCAACAATTGATAGTGTTACAGAAAATGGTAAAGTAACTAATGCAGGGACTATTACACTTGATAATGGTAAATATGAAGATAAATTAACATTAAACGGTACTTATAAAGGAGATAATGGTAAAATACTAGTAAATACTTTATGGAATGAAACTAGTGGTGTAAATGGAGAAAATTCTAAGTCAGATTTATTTGAAATTACAGGAGTAGTTGAAGGAAAAATAGAAGTAATAACAATAGGTAGTAATAAGTCTGAAAATATGATTGATGGATTAGTTGGAGCTGATGAAGGTGATGAAGGACATAGAAGTGCTATAGTTATCAAAACACCTGAAGGGACAGCAGAAGGTGCATTCTTTGGTAAAGCAAAAACTGAAAATGAAACAGAACTTGAATTAAAATCAGAAGTAAAAGATGGTAATAGATTATTCTTTTGGGAAATTACTAAATTAGGTAATAACGAACCAGACTTATTCTTAGTTGCAACTAGAGAAAACATGGAACAATCTAGAAATATATTTGGACGTTTAAATGAAAGAAGAATACAAACTAAACTATTTAATATAGGTAAAGATACTAAATATCCTATGGCTTGGTTTAGATTATTTGGTGGAGAACATATACAACATTTAAGTAAAAAAACGAGTTATATGGACGGAACTATAGGAATGAATGTTGGATTTGATTATCATATTGATCCTAAAAAAGAAAATTTAACAGGAGTGTATTTTGGATATTCTAATTCATTTAAACATGTCATGAATAAACTTTCAAATGAGTATAAAGGTAAGGTTACAACTAATATGTATTCTCTTGGATTTACTAATACTTATGAGATAGAAAAATTCTATGCTGATGCAGTAGTTCAAGTTTCGGCACTTAGAAATGAGTATAAATTTAAAAATGATAAGAAATATAACAATACGGGAGTAATTTTTACAGGTTCACTAGAAGTAGGATCACCAATATATTTTGAAAACAATAAAGAAAGAGATGAAAAATATATAGTAGAGCCACAAGCACAAATAATATATCAATTTGGTAAAAATATGGATATAGTAGAACAAAAAATTAGTTATGGATATTCAAATTCAATCACAGGAAGAATGGGCTTAAGACTTGGATATTCAATATCAAATTACAATAAATATAAAAATGGTATGGGATATGCTCTATTTAATGTTTGGGGACAATGGACTGATGGAAATAAAGTTACTCAAGGTAAGAAAGAATATGTAACAGATTATGCTAAAGTTTGGTTAGAAGCAGGACTTGGAGCAAATATACCAGTAACTAAGAATGTAAGTTCTTATTTTGAAGTAAGTCTTGAAAAATCAGTTTATGGTGGAAATAAATATGGTGGAAAAGGAACTATAGGATTTAATATAGAAAGATAAAATATATTTGAAAAATCTTTATTGATGTTGAAATATTACATTAAATAAAGATTTTTTATTTACTTTAAAATTTTTTTGTTGATTTTTGTTTTTTGTGTGATGATACCTGAGTTTGCCTCGGAAAATGACAAAATAGATTCTATGAAAGCTTTTAAAAATACTACCAAGAATCTATTTTCAATATTTGATATTATGTTACTTAGTTGAAAGAAGATATTTCTTTTTTAAGTTTTAAAACATCCATATTATTGTATATTTTAGGTTCAATATTAAGATTTAAAGCTTTTAAAATTATATCTAAATCTTTATCATTAATATTAACCATTCTGTCTAATAAACATAGGTCTAATATTAATAGTGCTTTTAAGTATTCTAAATTTTAATTAAATTATGATATTTTTCTATAATATTTAAAGCAGACATTTCAAGTTCAGAGGGAACTATTAAGTAATATACCATAAGACTTTTATATTCTCCAACCTTATCAGTATCAAAAAAATTCTTAATATTGATATTATTTTACCTGTTTTTTCATTTATTGCTTCTTTTTTGAAAGATTTAGCAAGAAGTTTTTTACTAAATTTAGTAGTTCTAAAATCTTTAGAATTTTCATTTAATTCTTTTTTTATAGAATTTTCTACTCCAATAGCCAACTTGTTTTTGAGCAGGAGTTGGATATCAATTTGATAAATTAGAATCAAGAAGAAAAGATATATTAACATTACAAAGAAATGGAAATATTAATTTACTTGATGAGAAAGTTTATGAACATAAATTAAAAATAGAAAAAATAGAAAAAGTGTTAGAAACTTTAAAAAAATAAATTAATATTTAAAAGGTTATTTTTTCTTTGAGAAGATAACCTTTTTATTTGTTTTAATCACAGCTATTTATATTAAGATAAATTTTTGATATAATATAGAAAATCATTTCCGTAATGAAATGGAAAAAGATGTAATTGAAAATATTGATTTTTGAGGTATATTTATTATAGAAAGGGTAAATTATGGAAAATGAGTTAAAACTAATATATAGGATATTAATGGATGGAAATTTTCATTCAGCAATTGAACTATCTACCCATCTTAAGCTTTCTGATAAAACATGTAGAAAGTATGTAAAGGAATTATCAGAATTACTTAAAAAACATGATATTAATATAATTTCTAAAACAAGATTTGGATATAAACTTGAAGGAGAAATATTAAAAGAAAATGAAATCTTTGATAGAGATCATTCTAAAATTCCAATAACAGCAGATGAAAGACAAAATTTTTTAATAGATAAATTAATTTATGAAGATAATTATCTTAAGCTTGAGGATATAGCAGAAAAAATATTTATTAGTACAAAAACTTTATCAAATGATATAAAAAAAATAGAAAATACAATAAAAGTTCATAATTTAAGTATAGATAGAAAACCATATTATGGTTTGAAAATTGTAGGAGAAGAATTAAATATTAGAAATTATTTAATAGATGGTTTAGAAAAAAGATTGAATGAAAATAAGTTTCTTGATAAAAAATCTAAATATAGTGTAACTGACATCGCAAAATATACTTATAGTTTTTTAAAGACTAAAAATGTTAAAATTTCAGATATATCATTACAAAATCTTGTAGCTGCAATATATGTAACCTTTCATAGAGTCCAAGAAAATAAGAGAATTAAAAATATTGATATATCAAAAAATAATCTTTTTTTAAGTAAAAGAGATCATATTGAAGAATGTATGAATGAATTATTTAATAAACTTGGATTTAAACTTAAGTTAGATGATAGAGATATAGATTTTATAACTATACATTTTTTAACTACAGAAACTCTTACATATAAATCACTTAAAACAGAAGATATAAATGAAGTAAATGATATTATACAAGAATTATTATATTTCGTGAAACTAACATTTAAAATAGATCTATATAATGATGATGACTTATACAAAAATCTATATACTCATATCTTAGCATTGTGTATAAGAATAAGATTTGGTATTAGAGTTAAAAATCCATTATTAGATGATATCAAAAAGAATATGCCACTTGAATATAATGTTGCAACTTATGTATGTAATTTAATTTCAAAAAGATTTGATGATATTCCATTATCAGAAGCAGAAATAGGCTATATTGCTGTAATATTACATATGAGTAAGGGAATAAATGTTAATATATCAAGTAAGAAAAATGTATTAATAGTTTGTCCAAGTGGAAGAGGTGTATCAAAATTTTTAATATATACGTATAATAATTTATTTTCAGAATATATAAACATTGTTTCATCTTGTGGTGAACATGAATTAATGGATACAGATCTTGAAAATATAGATGTGATATTTACACTTACTGATTTAGAAACGAAAGTTAATAAGCCAGTGTATAAGATAAATTACTTTCTAAATGATGAAGATGTTTTAAGAATAAAAAATATACTTAAAGATAATGACAATTTCTTGAAGGAAGTACTTCCTGAAGAGTTATTTGTATATGTAGATAAAGAAATGAATAAAGATGAAATAATTACTTTAATGTCAGAAAAACTTAAATTAATTCCTAATATGAAAGAAAATATTGAAGAATTAATACATAAAAGAGAGAAACTAGGGATGACAGAGATTTCACAAGAAGTTGCTATCCCTCATCCAACAGAGGTAATTAGTAATGTAAATGTAATAGGTGTTTGTATTAGTAAACATCCAGTAAGATGGTTAAACAATGCTGTAAATATTATATTATTCTTATGTTTAGATAATAAGAATAATAAGAATGAAAAGATATATGAATCATTTACAAAAATAGTAGGAGATAAAGAAATAATAAAAGATATCTTATCAAATCCTACATACAATTATTTTATAAACATACTAGAAAATTTAGGAGGAAAATAGTAATGACTTATGATGAATTAAGTGAATATGCAATGCAGATAATTGCAAATTCAGGAATGGCAAGATCAAGTGCTATGCAAGCTATACAATTTGCAAAAGCGGGGGATTTTGAAAAAGTACAAGAATGTATGAAGGAAGCGGATAAATACTATTTAGAAGCTCATGAAATACAAACAGACTTAATAGTTAAGGAAACATCAAGTGAGGAAAAAATAATATTAAATTTAATTATGGTTCATGCTCAAGATCACTTAACTATGGCACTTTTAACTAAGGATTTAGCAAAAGAAATTATAGAACTACATAAAAAATAGGAAGGATGATTAAAATGGTAAAAATACTTTTAATTTGTACAGCAGGTATGTCTACTAGCTTTTTAGTAGAAAAAATGAAAAAAGAAGCTGAAACTAGAGGTTTAGAAGTTGAAGTAACAGCAACTCCTGAAGCTAGTGCTGAAGAATTTGTAGGTAAAGTTGATGTTGTTCTACTTGGGCCACAAATTAAATATTTAGAAAATGAAATTAAAGGAAAATTTGAAGGTACTCCAGTTGCAGTAATCAACATGATGGATTATGGAATGATGAAAGGTGACAAAGTACTAGATCAAGCATTATCACTAAAATAAAAAAATATAAATAAGGAGAGAGACACATGAAAAAATTTATGGATTGGATGGAGCATCATTTTGTTCCAACAGCAACGAAAATTTCTTCTCAAAGACATTTAGTTGCAATTAGAGACTCTTTTATTGCTATATTACCAGTTACTATGGTTGGATCTATAGCAGTATTATTAAACGTATTATTTAGAAATATTCCTAATGAATATGGATTCCCTGGTGTAGCAGAATTCATGGCTCCATTAATTAATATTAATGGTGTTGTTTGGTTCGGTTCACTTGCTATTCTTTCATTAGTGTTTATAGTTGCATTAGGATACAATGTAGCTTCAGGATACAAAGTAAATCCTTTAGCAGGATCTTTAGTAGCTGTTGCATCATTTATCTTATTCTTACCACAAGAAGCTAGATTCATGGCAGAAATTAATGGTGCTATGCATGAAGTATCATCTTGGGGATTCTTAGACTTCAATAAATATTTAGGAGCTACAGGATTATTCCCTGCTATGATAATAGGTTTCTTCTCAACAATAATTTATAGTAAATTAATGTTAAACAAAGTAACTATTAAATTACCTGATTCAGTTCCACCTGCAGTAAACAAAGCGTTTGCTTCAATAATACCAGGTGTTTTAGCTATATATGCTTCAGCAACTGTATCATATTTAATCACTACTTATACAGGACAAACTTTAATAGATATTATATCTAAATATATACAACAACCATTATTAGAATTATCACAAGGTGCATTTACAGTTATCTTACTGGCATTCTTAGTACAATTATTCTGGTTCTTTGGATTACATGGACACAACGTTCTTGCTCCAATCTTAGATGGTATTTACCAACCAGCTTTACTTGCAAATGCTGAACACATTGCAAAAGGTGGAACTGTTGAAACTTTACCATACTTATGGACTAGAGGATCATTTGATGCTTACTTACAAATGGGTGGATCAGGAATAACTATAGCTTTAATTATAGCTATCTTCTTATTCTCAAAAAGAGAAGAATATAGAGCGGTTGCAAAACTTGGATTACCTATGGGTATGTTCAACATTAATGAGCCTATGATATTTGGTATGCCTATAGTACTTAACCCACTATATTTAATACCATTCTTATTAGTTTCAACTTTAGGTGCAATAGTAGCATATACTGCAACAGTATTAGGAGTAGTTCCTCCAGTATTCGTTCAAGTACCTTGGGTATTACCTCCAGGTATATATGCATTCTTTGCAACAGGTGGAAGCTTCATGGCAGCATTAGTTTCATTATTCAACGTATTCTTAGCGTTTGTAATATGGACACCATTTGTTATCTTAGCAAATAGAGTAAAAGAAGATTAATATTAGGGGTGGGTAAACCACCCCAAATTTCAAATAAAGGAGGCAAGGATTATGAAATCATGGCCTATGTTTGTAATTACACTTGGAACACTAGCTATAGCTACTTATCCAATAAGTAATAAATTAATTACCCTTCTAATGGGTTTAACATTGATAATATTAGGAATAATATTTTTAACTAGAGGTAATAAAAAATGAGAGTAGAAAAGAATATAAAAGTTTCTTCAAAAGAATTTTTTGATTTTTTAATTGAAAATTTAAGACAAGAAATGAATATTAAAGGTAAGATAAAAGAAGGTATGAGATTTAGTGTAAATCTGAAAACTAAAACTAATCAAGTAACTAAAAGTACAGCAGAGATTATGAATTTAACTCCAAATGAAAGATATACACTAAAATATTATTCTAGTTTAGGAGAAAATATAGTTGATTATCAAATTAAAGAAATAAGTAGTGATGAAATAAAGATAATATATGATGAAATATATATTACTAATTCTACTATGCAAAGATATAATCAAATGTTTGTAGAATTCTTTTATTCATTCTTCTTAAAAAGAAAGAAAAAGAAAATGTTAAAAGCAGTAGAAAGTTATTTAATAAATAAGAGAACGGAGGCTAAAAATGATTAAATTTCCAGAAAATTTTTATTGGGGTAGTTCAATAAGTGGAGAACAAAGTGAAGGAAGATTTGAAGGTGATGGTAAAGGACTTACAACTTGGGATAAGTTTTTTGAAGTAGAACCATATAAATTCCATAATGGTATAGGACCACAAACTACTACTAGTATGTATAAATATTATCTTGATGATATTAAATTATTAAAACAAACAGGACATAATACTTATAGAACATCTATTTCTTGGGCAAGATTAATACCTAATGGAATAGGTGAAGTAAATGAAGATGCTGTAAGATTTTATAGATCATATTTTAGCACTTTAAAAGAAAATGGAATAGAACCATTTGTAAATTTATCACATTTTGATACTCCTCTTGTATTAGAGAAAAAATTTGGTGGATTTGTAAGTAAAGAAGTAGTAGATGCATATGCTAAATACGCTAGAACTTGTTTTGAATTATTTGGAGATATAGTTAAAACTTGGTTTACTTTCAATGAACCTATAGTTTCTGTAGAATGTGGATATTTAAAACAATACCATTATCCAATGGAAGTTGATTCTAAAAAGGCTGTGCAAGTTGCATATAACTTAGCTCTTGCATCTGCAAAAGCAATAAAAGAATTTAAAAAAGTGATTAAAGATGGACAAATAGGGATAATTTTAAATCTGACACCTGCATATCCTAGAAGTAATCATCCTGCAGATTTAAAAGCAGCTAGAATAGCAGAACTATTTGCAAATAAGAGTTTCTTAGACCCTGCAGTAAGAGGAGAATATGATAAGGAATTAATAGAAATAGTTAAAAAACATGATTTATTACCTGATTATACAAATGAAGAATTAGATATAATAAAAAATAACAAAGTTGACATTTTAGGTATAAACTATTATCAACCATTAAGGGTTAAAGCAAGAGATTCTAAACCTAATGATGAGGCACCATTTATGCCAGAATACTATTATGAACACTTTGTAATGCCAGGAAGAAGAATGAACCCTCATAGAGGATGGGAAATCTATCCTAAGGGACTATATGATATTTCAATAAATATTAGAGATAATTATGGAAATATTCCATGGTTCGTAGCTGAAAATGGTATGGGAGTTGAAGGAGAAGAGAAATATAAGGTAGGAGACATGATACATGATGACTACAGAATAGAATTCTTCAAAGAACATTTAGAATGGTTACATAAAGGTATATCTGAAGGAGCAAATTGTAAGGGATATCTAGTTTGGACAGCTATAGATTGTTGGTCATGGCTAAATTCATATAAAAATAGATATGGATTAATAGAACTAGAATTATCAACAGCTAAAAGATATATTAAAAAATCAGGTTATTGGTTTAATGAAACTAGTAAAAATAATGGTTTTTAATATTTAAAGCTATAGCTTTAAGTTATAATTTTTTATTATTCAACCCCAAATATACAGTTTATAATAAATTAAAAAATGAGCAAAACAATAGATACGAATGAACTAGATACAAAAATATGAAAAAGTCTGAAAGGATAAATGATTTAAATTAAAATAGTAAGCGTTCAAAAATCTAACTAAGTTATATTTAATAGATATTCATAAATTTAATTATATATTAAAGCATTGAAAGTTTTTTTTGGATAGTTATTCATGAATTTTTCAATATTTTTAACATCTTTTTTGTTAAATGATTCATATACACACTACTATAACTATTTTTATATTATTTTTATTACTTTTTTAATCAGATAAGTAAAATACTAATTAACAGCTAAATCAAGAAACTTTTTGACAATTATAAACTTAGTTTAATTGTCAGAGTGAATAGGTATTATGACATGCTTTTTACTTTTAATTTTTTTAATAACATTATCATTAGTTTTAGAATTTGATAAACAAACAATATTAACTCTTGTAGTTATTTCACTAAGTGTAAATATAGATTTATCATATTTATTTCCAAATTGACTAACTTTTTCTATTTTTTATTACTCTTATTTTTGTAAATAATGGTATACTATTATTTTTTAAATTTAGAAATAAAAATATATTTTCATTAATGTAATTGTATAAAGTTTGAAATAAAAAATTAATTTTATGTTTATCTCTTAATTTTTTAAATGTAGCATAGGGATAATGTTTTTCTTTTAATAATTTTACGATTTTTTTAGTTAGTTTAATGTTATTATCAATGTTACTAGGTAAATTCTTATTAGTGATATTATTTCTTATATATTATAAGAATACACTAAAATTAAATTATGAAAGAAAGCAAGTTGGTTTATAGGTTCTCTTTTTATTTTTTGCACATGTACCTAAGATATTACTAATATTTTTGATACAATTATTAAAAAAATATTTGTTATTTAATTAAATTCTTTATTTTATCTTGTTTTAGTTTAGAAAATATTACTGTTTTATTTTTAATATTTATGTTATTATTAGTCATGGGTACATAAATTTTTAAATTATTTATTGTTTTAATTTAAGATAAGTTTAATTTTTTATGTCAATTAAAAATGAAAATGTTTCATAAAATAGAAAATAAGAGTCCCTAAATTTAAAAGTAAAAGCTTTAATAATTAGGGACTTTTAAATTAAATGTAATCGATATAATTTTCAATTTTATTATTTTTCTCAAGATACCTAATAAAAGATTCTCTTTTCCAAGGGTGAGAGATAGGTGGGATATATTTCTTTTTAACTTTAACATCAACCACATCATCAATACTAGCAAATAATCTATTATCAAAAGTTTTAATAACAAGTACATTAGAATTATATTTAGGATAAACTCTATTATTTTTATTATCAAAAATCCCATTGATGTATTATTAATATCAGTTGAGAACTTATTATTGAAGGCTTCAATGAACTGTGGTAGGAACATATTAGCACTTTCAATATTATTAATATTATTAATATTATTAATTCTCAACTCATTTACAAGGCGTGATTGAAGAGTGGAGAAGGCTCTTTCAACACGCCCTTTTGCTTGAGGGATAGAAGTAGTTTTTAAATCAATACCTAATCTATGACAAGCATAACCATATTGAGTAAAAGTATCATTTTCAATACTTTTATTAGATTTATTTTTATATTCAAAAACAGTTCTTTTATTAGTAAGAATAGAATAGGGGATACCATAATTAACAATCATATCATGTGTTATTTGATAGTATGCTCTAAGGGTTTCTTCTTTATAAAAATATGCAGATAGAATTTTCCTACTATGATCATCTATTGCTATATGTAGGTGAGCATAAGTTCCATTACAAAACCAATCGTGTTTAGAAGCGTCCATTTGAATTAATTCACCTGCATATTTCATTCTAGGACGTGTAGGTTTGGAGTTTATATATTACTTTTTTACTTTTAGATTCAACTTGTTTTTTTTCAATTAGTTGTATTAAATCTTTTTTAGTTTTTTATGAGCTTTAGGAGAAAGAATGAAAGCTTCTTTTAGTATTTTTGTTCATAAAGTTTAATTATTTGGTTTTTAATTTCATTAGATGTAGTAGTGGCAGGCTTTCTGTTTTTATTACCATGAGAAAAAGCAATTTTACCTTCCAATTTATATTTTTTTAATAATCTATTGATATGTACATTAGGATAACCTAAAATTACAATAGCTCTATTTTTAGAAATTTTATTTTCAGCTAAATCTTTAATAGTTTTATAGATATTATATTCTTTCAAATTTAAAACAACCTTTCTTAATTTCTTATTCATACAATATACCTTCTTTCTATATATTTTAAATATATTATTCAAAGTTATATTATACAATTAAATTAAATGTTTAGTAAATTATATGAAACATAATCATTTTTATTTATTTAATACATTATCATATTTAAATTACAGATAAGTTTAATTTTTTATTGACAATTGTTTATTTATATATTAAAATCTAAATGAAAATATTTTAAGAAGAATAGAGTAAAGGAGACTAAGTATGAAAAAAGTATTGATATTTTTTGGAATTATATCAAGTTTAATAAATGTAGCTGCTGTAGGTAATGCAAAAGTAAGGGTTGAGGGAACAATTGCATATGATAAACAATATATTGGAAAATTTCAAGGGGTTACAGCATCATTCTCTGTAATGCCAGAATGGAAAAAACAAATTAATAATAATTTTGATGTAACTTTTGGGACTAAAAGTTCTATAGGTGTTGGAGAGGTAATAATTAATGAAAAACAAAAAAATGTAATAAAAACTCATGGTTCAGCAAGTTTAAGTTTATATGGAGAATTAAATTATAAATTAAGAGATAATGTAAAAGGTTTTGTAGGAATTGAAGGTGGAATAGGAGCACTTTTTTTAACAGATTTTTCGACAGATAATCAGCCATCAGAACCACCAGTACCACCAGTACCACCAGTACCATCAGAACCATCAGAACCATCAGAACCATCAGAACCATCAGAACCACCAGTACCACCAGTACCATCACCAATACCATTACCAATAGAAGATGATGTGCTAGATTTGAGTCTTATTGATAATTTAGAAATGAATGATGATTCAAACAATGTTAAAAGAAAAATAGATAATGGATTAGAATTAGGATTATTAATTAAAGCAAGTTTAGGATTAAAAATAAAAGATAAATATAATATTGCAATATTTGTAGGGCATGGAAATAAAGGAATATCTGGAATAGAAATGGGATATACATTTTGAAAGAGTTACTTTGAATTAGTTGAAAATATGTAAGAGTTATATTATTATAATTCTCATATATTTTGAAAATCAATTAAATGTTATTTTCTAATTTATTTAAATTTAGATAAATTTTTATAAGAGTTATTGATTCTTAAAAGTCAAATTCTAAAATAGTTTTATATTTTAAATTTTTATAATTTAATTTTCATAAATAGATGATTATATAATATATTTCTTAAATATAGTTTTGTAAATTTTATTGCAAACTTGAAAATAAAGTAAAGATAAAATTTATTAATTACAAATTAAGTTGTTAAAATAAATTATAATAAACAAATGAAGTTTAATTTTTGAAAAACTTAATAAAAAGGTTAGTAATATAGAAATTATTATAGTGATATAAAGAACAATATATAAATTTTTTGTTCTGAGGAGAAAAATGAAGAAAATATTAGCTTTTTTACTATTATTAATATCTTTAGGAGCTTATTCTAATGATTGGGCAACTTTAGTAAGTGAACCTATCAATATGTATAAGTTAGATGAAGGTGTATATAGAAGTCAACAATTAAGTATAGAAGATAAAGTACTTTTAGATGAACTTGCTATAAAGACTATGATAAGCTTAAGATTTTTTGGTAGAAATAAAGACAAGAAGGTTTTTGGGGAAACAGATTTAAATTTAATAAGGAAACCATTAACTACTTGGTATATTACACCAAAAGAAATAGCAAATATACTATATAACATAGAAATGGCAAAAGAAGATGGAGGAGTACTTTTCCATTGCTATCATGGATCAGATAGAACTGGATTAATTTCTGGAATGTATAGAATAATATATCAAAATTGGGAAATAGATGAGGCTTTAAAAGAATTAAGAGAAGGGCCTTATGGATTTCATACTATATGGATAAATATACCTAGAATGTTTAAACAAGAAGTTATAGATGAAATCAAAAATGAAATAAATATATTAAGAATGGGTCCATCAAAAATACTTGAATAGTATTCATATTTATGATACAATAAATCGTGAAATACATAACTTAAGGAGAGAAAAATGAAAGTATTAGCAGTATGTGGAAGTGGAACAGGGACAAGCATGATTTTAAAAACAACTATGAAAAAGATAGTAGAAAAAGGGTTTAAAATTGATATAGATACTTGTACTATTAATGATTTAGCAACAAAATTAGAAGGAGTAGATTTAGTAGTTTGCTCAGATAAATTAGCACCTAAAGTTGATGCTAAAGGAGTTAAAGTTGTTTCAGTTAAAAACATTTTAGATGATGTTGAAGTATTAGAAAAATTAAGCGAAACAGGATTAATATAATAAGAAGGTGGCAGCTGCCACCTTTTTTTGTAAGGAGTATGATGAGGGAAAGAATAAATAAAGTAAAAATAATTTCAAAAAACATCTATGAAAATAAGTATGCATATTTCTTAAATGCTGCAATATTACAATTTTTCATAATTAGCTTTGGTATGGGTATTTTAAACTATATTTTTAAATTTATGCTTTATGTATCTAATTTAGAAAATCTTACACAGCATGATATTTTCAAAATATTATCAAATCCCATTAGTTTAATAATAGTAATGGTATATATACTATTTTTAGCATTTTTGATATTCTTTGAATATTCATTCTTAACTTTGATGATATATGGAAGAATGAATCAAAGTGTATATTCAATAAGAGAAGTATTTAAATTAACTATAAGAAGTATAAAAAAATTAATAGGAAAAGAATTAATATATTTTGTAATATATTTTGTTACTATGATACCTTTAACAAATTTAGGATTATCTTCAACAGTTATGAATGATCTATATATCCCTAAATTTATAACAGGAGAACTAACGAAAACTCCTATAGGTGCAATATTTTATTTAGTGTTTATGTTACTAATTTTCTTTATTAACATTAGACTATTTTTTACTATACCACTTAACTTATTAGGTAACTATACTATGATAGAAAGTATTAAAAAAAGTTGGAGACTAACATGGGAGAAAAAATCACAAATATTTCCAATAATAATAACGTTTGAAATGCTTTTAGGGGCAGTTTCATTTACAATTTACTATTTAATACTATTGATTTTTACTTTTATTGATAAAAATGGAGATAGTTTAATATTACAAACTTTAGCATATACGATGTTACAGTTCGGAATATTCTTCTTTGGAGTAATAAGTAAAATAACTATTATAGCAACATTAGTTACTTTCATGGTTGAGAAAAAAGATATAAATTTAGATGTAGAAAAAATAAAGGATATTGAAAAGAAAAAATCAAGAATTTTTATTCCTTTATTAATCATAGGAATCATAGCAACTTTAGGATTAAACGCATATGACATATATAGCGATGTTGCTGATAATAAGCAACTAATTATAGCTCATAGAGGATTAGTTTCTAAAGGTGTTGAAAATTCAAAAGAAGCTATACTTGAGGCTGCAAAAATAGGCGTAGACTATATTGAAATAGATATAGTTTTAACAGAAGATAATAAGTTTGTAGTATTTCATGATTTTAATTTAAAAAGACTTGCAGGTATTAACAAAAATGTGTATAATGTAAGCTCTAAAGAGCTAACAGAAACTAAAATTAAACAAGGGAAATTTGAAAGCACTATACCTACTTTAGAAGAAGTAGTTAAAATAGCAGATGATAATAATACTAAACTATTAGTTGAATTGAAGCCACATGGTCATGAACCTGATAATTATGCAGAACTAGTAATAGAAGAATTTAAAAGACTAGGAATAGATAAAAATCATATTACTATGTCTCTTGATTTAAAGGTTATGGAAGAAATAAATAAACTAGAACCTGAAATAAAAACAGGATATGTAATACCTTTTCAATTTGGAAGTTTTAAAAATGTAGATGTAGACTTTTTTGTTATAGAAGATTTTTCATTTAGCGAATATCTATTAGATACAGATAAAGAAATCTTTGTTTGGACTATTAATGATGAGGAATTAATGCAAAAATATCTTGACTCAAGAGTTAACGGAATAATCACTGATTATCCTGAAATGGTATTTAAGTTAAAAGATAATAGAATTAAGAATAATTCATACTTAGATAGGATGATCAGAAAGTTAAAATTTTAATTTAAGCTAAAAATGTAAAAAAAGCTAGACAAAATGTACTAAAAATGATATATTTAGTAATAAAAGAAATGATATGAGAGGTTGAATAATGGAAAGAAAAGTTAGAGTTAGAATAGCACCATCTCCAACAGGAGATCCACATGTAGGTACTGCATATATAGGGTTATTTAATTATGCTTTCGCACACCACAATGGTGGAGAATTTATACTAAGAATTGAAGATACTGATAGAACAAGATTTTCTGCTGATTCAGAGCAACAAATTTTTGATGCTATGAAATGGTTAGGACTTAATTATACAGAAGGTCCAGATTTAGGTGGTCCTTATGGTCCATATAGACAATCTGAAAGATTTGAAATATATAAAGAATATGCGGTTTCATTAGTTGAAAAAGGTGAAGCATATTATTCATTTGAAACACCAGAAGAATTAGAAATTATGAGAGAAAGACAAAAAGCTATGGGTCTTCCACCTATGTACGATAGAAGAGCTAGAAACTTAACTAAAGAACAAGTTGAAGAAAACTTAGCTAAAGGGTTACCTTATGTAATTAGATTAAAAATGCCATTAGATGGACAAACAGTTGTTGAGGATGGATTAAGAGGAAAAATATTCTTTGATAATGATAAAATCGATGACCAAATTTTATTAAAATCTGATGGATTCCCTACATATCATTTAGCTAATATAGTTGATGACCACTTAATGGGAGTTACACATGTTATACGTGCTGAAGAATGGATAGCTTCAACACCTAAACATATACAACTATATAAAGCATTTGGATGGGAAGAACCTAAATGGTTCCATATGCCTTTATTAAGAAATGCAGATAAAACAAAAATATCTAAGAGAAAAAATCCTGTTTCTTTAAATTACTATAAAGAAGAAGGATACTTAAAAGAAGGTATTTTAAACTTCCTTGCCTTAATGGGATGGAGTTTAGGTGGAGAAAAAGAAATCTTCACATTACAAGAAATGATTGAAAACTTTAGTTTCGATAGAATATCTTTAGGAGGACCAGTTTTTGATTTAGTAAAACTTGCTTGGGTTAACAACCAACATATGAAGTTAAAATCTGTGTCTGAATTAACAGATTTAGCTATGCCATTTATTGAAAAAGAAGGGTATGACTTATCTAAATTCAGCAGAGAAAAACTTGAAAGAATGCTTGAAATAACTAGAGAAGGTTCTCATACATTAAAAGAATTAGCTAAAAACTTAGATGTATTCTTTATTGATGAGATTACTTTACCAGAATTAACTGAAGATATGAATAAAAAAGATAGAAAAGCCGTTGAAAGAGTACATGAAGCATTAGCTTCAGAAGAAGGTAAAAAAGCTATAGCTCTATTCTTAGATAAATTAAGTACTTTAGGAGAAGAATTAGAAGAAGAAATGATTAAAGATATGCTTCATAAATTACCTGAAGAATTAAATGAAGGAATAGGTAAAGTTTTAATGCCTATAAGAGCTGCTCTTACTGGTAGATCTAAAGGTCCAGATCTTTATTCAATAGTTTCAATTATAGGTAAAGAAAGAACAGTTAACAGAATTAATTCCGAGAAAAAATAAGGGATGGGAAGGATTCATATATGAAAGGAAGAATGAAGGCAAAAGACTTAATAAGATTCACATTTAGTAGAATACTTAAAGTTAAACCTTATTACAAAATAACAGTAAAAGAAATAACAGAGGAAAGTGGAGTTACAAGACAAATATTTTACTATTATTTCAAAAATATGACTGATCTATTGAGATATTACTTTGAAGTAGAAATGCAAGAAATATTAAAAGATAAAAAAGGATTTAAGAGTTTTGAAGAAGCTTATTTACTTTTCTTTAAATCTGTTGCAGAGAGAAAAGATGTAATGACAAACATAAACCACTGCGAATCTTGTGGACTTTTAAGAGAATCATTTGAGATTATGAGTAAAAAACTTTTTGAGAAATTATTTGCTGATATTTTATCAGGGTATACAATAACTGAAAAAGACAGAAATTTCTTAATTGATTACTATAAAGTTGCGTTTGCATCTATTGTATATGAATGGTTAGATAATGATATGAAGGAAGAACCTGTATATTTAGTAACTAACTTATCAATATTGATAGATCAATCATTAGTTCAAACATTAGAAAAATTTGAAAAAAAATAAAGAAAGGATGTCTAAATTTTTAATTTAGACATTTTTCATTATATAGGAAATTAGAATTCTAATAAGATGTATATAATTTTATTGATTAATATAAAGAGCAACAACAGTTTATAAAAAATAAAATTAATAAGTAAATTTGAGTAATACAAAAATACCTATTTAAATAATAGGCCATTAGGGTTATAGAATTTATGAATAGGTCGGCCAATAGCAGAAGAAAGAAAAAGTTCATAAACTTCAAGCTTAATACTGCAATTAGGACACATAAAAGGATCAAAACCCCAAATAGATTTAAAGTTCTTTATAAAAAGAGAAGGAACTTTTAATCATCTTAAAATGTTTATAAGGTAAATGAAAAAGTAATTTAGTAACAAAATCTTGAATAGTTAATTTATGGTAAGAGATTTTCTTATTATTGGTTAAATCATTAAACATAAAAGTAACATAATTCTTTTTAATATTAATATCAATAATTTTATACTCAGCAATAGGAACTCTAGCTAAATTTAATAATACCTTTAGGGTTATTAACATCATTATCACCAACATTAAAGAAGAATCTAACATCTTCTTTAATCATTTTAGAAGCCATATTTAAAGCATTATTGATTAGCAATAGAATTAACATGAAAATAATTAAGTTTTTTCTTTTTATCATGAATATTATGGAATTGATATTTGAAAATATTATTAATATCAGCAGCTAATTTAGAAAGAATAGTTTTATCATAAGCAATAAATTTTCTAAATTGTTGAGGAATAGTAAAAAGAACATGTCTATGAGGAATATTAATTAATTGATTAGTGATGGAGTTAGTCCATTTAATAGAGTAATAATAACCACAAGAATTACATAATCTAGATTTTCATTTTATGTTGAAAGTTACAGATATGACATCTAGATGAATTTGATTTTAGATGTCATGTTTATCACTCCTTTCTTTTATTTTTGTTTGGTGATTAAATTATACAGAAAAGAAAGAGGTGATTTAAGGGATTTTTTAAAATCCCAAATTACCTTTTTTTACAAAATATAATATAAAAATAGAAAAGTTGAAATATAATTTAAAATTACCAAAAAAAGTATTAAAAGTATGTTTTTTAGATGGAAATTATAATACAAAACAACTTGACACAAACTAGCAATAGTGATATAATAGCTAAGGATAAACACACTCTGTTTTTTTTGTTTGTATGGTGCCAAGGAACTTGGATTTGCAAACAAAGATGAGTGGATGAAAAAACCAAAAAAATCAAGGAGGAAAATGAAATGTCAGTAATTTCAATGAAAGAATTATTAGAAGTAGGTGCACACTTTGGTCACCAAGCAAAAAGATGGAATCCTAAAATGAAACCATATATTTATGCAGAAAGAAATGGGTTACACATTTTAGATTTACAACAAACATTAGTATCTACAGAAAAAGCTTATGAATTCGTAAGAGAAATCACAAGCGAAGGTGGAAAAGTATTATTCGTAGGAACTAAAAAACAAGCTCAAGAAGCTATGAAAGAAGAAGCAGAAAGATGTGGAGGATTCTACGTTAACCAAAGATGGTTAGGTGGATTATTAACTAACTTAGAAACTATCAAAAAAAGAGTTAAAAAATTAAAAGAATTAGAAGCAATGGATGCAGATGGAACTTTAGATGAAGCTTACACTAAAAAAGAAGCAGCTATCTTAAGAAAAGAAATGGTTAAATTACAAAAAAATGTTGGTGGAATTAAAGAAATGAACACTTTACCAGCAGCTTTATTTGTAGTTGACATCAAAAAAGAATTCTTAGCTTTAGAAGAAGCAGATAAATTAGGAATACCTGTAATAGCTTTAATAGATTCAAACGTAGATCCAGACTTAGTAACTTACAGAATACCTGCAAATGATGATGCAATTAGATCAATCAAATTATTCGCAAGAGTAATCTCAAATGCAGTTGTTGAAGCTAACGGTGGGCAAGAAAATGAATACACTCCAGCAGAACTTGAAACAGTTGAAGTTTTAGAAGAAAATTTCGTAGTTGAAAAAGAAGAAATAGAAGAATAATAACTAAAATTAGGAGGGAAACATTATGGCAAGCGCAGCAGACATCAAAGTATTAAGAGAAAGAACAGGAGCTGGAATGCTTGATTGTAAAAAAGCATTAGAAGCTAATGGTGGAGATATAGAAAAATCAATAGATTGGTTAAGAGAAAAAGGAATTGCTAAAGCAGCTAAAAAATCAGGAAGAGTAGCAGCTGAAGGATTAGTATTCGGTGGTGAATTAGGTAACTTAGGTGTTATCATTGAATTCAACTCAGAAACAGACTTCGTTGCAAAAAATGATGACTTCAAAAACTTTGGAGTTAAATTAGTAGAATTAGCATTAGCAAACAAAACTCATACAGTAGAAGAATTAAAAGCTGTAGCAGTTGACGGTTCTACTGTTGATGCACAATTAACTGAATTAATTGCAAAAATAGGAGAAAACTTAAACATAAGAAGATTAGTATTAGTTGAAGCAAAAGGATTTGTTGTAAACTACATTCACTTAGGTGGAAAAATCGGAGTTTTAGTTGAAGTTGATGGAGAAAATACTCCAGAAAACCACGAAAAAGCAAAAGGTGTAGCAATGCATATTGCAGCTATGGATCCATCTTACTTAAACAGAGAGCAAGTAACAGCAACTGATTTAGAAAGAGAAAGAGAAATAGCAAGAGTTCAATTATTAGAAGAAGGAAAACCTGAAGCTATAGTTGAAAAAATCTTAGAAGGTAAAATGAGAAAATTCTATGAAGAAAATTGCTTATTAGAACAAAAATATGTAAGAGACGATAAAGTATCAATTAAAGAATTTATGGCTCCTTCAGTAGTTGCAGGATTTGCAAGATTCAAAGTTGGAGAAGGAATTGAAAAAGTTGAAACTGATTTCGCAGCAGAAGTTGCAGCACAAATAGCAAATACAAAATAACAATACATAAGGGAGAGTTTAAGCAATTAAACTCTTTTTTATCAAACGGAGGGAATTTAATGCTAAAACATAAAAGAATATTATTAAAACTAAGTGGAGAAGCTCTTGCAGGAGATAAAGATTTTGGTTTTTCAGATGATGTTTTACATAGTTTTGCAAAACAAATTAAACAAATACATGATGAAGGTGTAGAATTAGCTATTGTTATAGGTGGAGGAAACATCTTTAGAGGAAAATTTGGTGAGGAAGTTGGAATGGATAGATCAACTGGAGATACTATGGGAATGTTAGCTACAATAATGAATGGTCTTGCTTTACAAAATGCAATAGAAAAAATAGGTGGAGTATCAACAAGAGTATTGACAGCTATTTCTATGCCACAAGTTGCAGAACCATTTATTAGAAGAAGAGCAATTAGACATTTAGAAAAAGGAAGAGTAGTAATATTTGCAGGTGGAACTGGAAATCCATATTTCACTACAGATTCAGGTGGAGCTTTAAGAGCCATAGAAATTGAAGCAGACGTTTTAGCAAAAGGAACTAAAGTTGATGGAATATATGATAAAGATCCAGTTAAACATCCAGATGCAGTTAAATTTGAAGAAATCACATTTAAAGAAGCATTAAGTAAAGACTTAAAAGTTATGGATGCAACTGCATTATCATTATGTAGAGAAAATGATATGCCTATAATAGTGTTTAACGCATTAAAAGATGGTAATATGCTAAAATTAGCTAAAGGGGAAAAAATAGGAACATTAGTAAAAAATGACTAATCGAGGTATAATATATTGAAACTAAAAAACGGAAGGAAGATAGTATGGTAGAAGAACTATTATTAGAAATTGAAGAAAAAATGGAGAAAACTTTAGAAAGTACTAAAGTACGTTTCTCACACGTAAGAGCAGGGCGTGCTAGTATTTCTATGGTTGATGGAGTTACTGTAGATTACTATGGTCAAATGTCACCATTAAACCAAGTTGGATCAGTTACAGCACCAGAACCAAGATTATTAATTATTGATCCTTGGGATAAATCTTTAATACCAGCAATAGAAAAAGCGATACTTGCTGCAAATATTGGATTCAATCCTTCAAATGATGGTAGAATAATTAGACTTGTTGTACCTGAACTTACAGAAGATAGAAGAAAAGAATATGTTAAAGTAGTTAAAAAAGAAGCAGAAGAAGGAAAAGTTGCTGCTAGAAATATTAGAAAAGACTATAACAATAAAGTTAGAAAAATGGAAAAAGATTCTGAAATCACAGAAGATGATTTAAAACAAGTTGAAGATAAAATTCAAAAATTAACTGATGATTGTATTAAACATATAGATGAACTTTTAGCTAAAAAAGAAAAAGAATTATTAAGTATCTAGTGATATTGATGTTTAATAAATTAATAAACTTTTTTAGAATAAAAAAACAAATATCTATAGATTTAGGTACATCAAACGTTTTATTTTATGATAAACAAGCAAAAAAAATAGTTTTAAATGAGCCTTCAGTTATAGTTAAAGATAAAAAAACTGATAAGGTGGTTGCTGTAGGTAAAGAAGCAAGAGAAATGTTGGGTAAAAACCCTAAAAGTATAGAAGTTATTAAACCGTTAAAAGATGGGGTAATTTCTGATATAGACTCAACAAGAAAAATGCTTTCAGCATTTATGAAACAAGTTTATGGAGTATCTCCGTTTAAACCTGAAGTAATAATATGTGTACCTATAGAAGTTACTACAGTTGAAAGACGTGCCTTATTTGATGCTCTAGATGATGCTAAAAGAATATTCTTAATAGAAGAAGGTAGAGCAGCAGTAATGGGTGCAGGAGTTAATATTTCAAATCCTAATGGAAATATGGTTATAGATATAGGTGGAGGATCTACAGATATAGCAATATTATCCCTAGATGAAATAGTAGTTTCAAAATCAATAAGAATAGCAGGTAATAAGTTTGATGATGATATAGTTAAATATGTTAAAGAAAAATTATCTTTAAATATTGGAGATAGAACTGCAGAAAAAATTAAAAAAGAACTATCAACAGCTTTAACTGTACCAGAAAGTGAAAACAAAAAACTTGTTATTAAAGGACTAGACATAAACAATAAAAAACCTAAAGAATTAACAATTACTTCAAATCAAGTATGTGACGCTATAAGAGATTCACTATCTGATTTAGTAAGTGCAGTTAAAGAAGTGTTAGGTAAATGTCCACCAGAACTTGCATCAGATATATTAGATAATGGTATAGTGCTTACTGGTGGAGGAGCATTAATTTCTAATTTAGATCAATTAATTGCAAATGAAGTAAAAATACCTGTACAAGTACCTAATGCACCACTTGATTCAGTGGCTGTAGGGGGAAGTTATGCATTTGATAATAAACATTTACTAAATACACTTTTAGTTAAGGAGAATTAATATGGAAATTTATGGAAATAATCATTCAGTTTTTGCACTTTACTATCAATTAGTATTAGTTACTAAGAATAGAAGTTCAATTTTTGATGAAACAGTTTCTAAATATGCTATAGATAAATTTATTGAGATATCTAAAACATATTTAATAGAATTATATGACTATAGTTATGAAAAGGATCATATACATATTAAATTTAAAGCTCACCCAAAAAGTGAAATTTCTAAGTTTATAAATGCATATAAGAGTGCTACTTCAAGATTAATAAAGAAAGAATTTGAACACGTAAACACAGTATTAGAAGATGGTGGATTATGGGAAAAAACATATTTCTTAATTACAGAAGGAGTACCAAGTCAGGATATGATAAACCATTATATCAAAACAAAAATTAAATGTAATATAATAGAACATGACTGCAGTTGTCATAATTGTAGTAATGAATGAAAAGATTGCTTAGGCAATCTTTTTTTGAAAGTAAAATGGCCATTTAAAATGGCCATTTATATTATATTTCATTAATGATTCTATATACCCAGTTTTCTAGAGGATCTCCAAGTCGTTTCATCTCAGTTCTCATTTCTTCTAGTAATTCTTTTTTAATTTCTTTATAGTTTTCATTATAGAATAAGTTATTTAATTCTCCTGGATCGTTTACTACATCGTAAAGTTCTCCAACATCAGAAGCATTAAATACTATCTTATAATCTTTTCTTCTCCACATTCTTTGTTCGAATGCTACGAAGTGTCCAGCTAATTGGCATAATAAACCTTTTCTATCATTATCTTTCTTTTCTCTTACGATGTTAAGTACTGATTCACCTTCAAATGATGATGGAACCTCTTGACCAGCTACATCATAAACAGTTGCAGTTAAATCGTGTAAATAAACAAGATTCTCATCTACTTCATTTATTCTATTTGATTTAGGATCTTTAATTATCATAGGAATATTATATGTACTATCGAACATAAATTCCCCTTTTTCTATCATTTTATGAGCCCCCATGGCATCTCCATGATCTGCGGTTGCTACAATGAAAGTATTATTATATAATCCTTCTTCTTTTAAGAAATCTAGGAAATCACCTATAGCATCATCTATTAGTGTGATATATCCCCAAAATTTAGCAATAACCTCTCTCCAATGTTCTTCACTTGCTTCCCACATTCCCCACATTTTAGAAATAGTTTTATAATGTCCAGGTTTACCTTTAAGAGGTTTAAAGAAACTTTCATCAAGTACGATATCTTTAGGATCATACATTGAATAATAAGGTTCAGGAACTATACAAGGTGTATGAGGCCCCCAGAAATTAATCCAAGTGAAGAATGGTTTACCTTCTGCTTTAGATTCTAATATATATTTTTTAGCTTCATCTATAATAAAGTAAGGTATAGTTTCATATTTAGTTCCAGATAATAATCCACATAACTCTTGTACTCTTAAATGAGGATTATCTCCAAAGTATGCATTTGATACTTCAGGTATCTCATATCCTTTTTCTATTAACCATTCATGATATCTATTTCCCATTCTTGTAGGTGGTTGGTTAAAAACTAAATTTTTATAAACTCCACTTCCAGGATATCCATATCCATTAAAGTTATGTCCTTTAATACCATAATCAGCTGGAACTGAATTAGTTCCAACGTGCCATTTACCAACAACATAAGAGTTATACCCTTCTAAAGATGTCATAATATTTGGATTTTCAGATGTTATTTCTCCTATCCCACCTTTTTCACCATTTCTTATTATTCCATGAGTAGAAGGCATAAGTCCTGTGAATAATGAAGTTCTTGCTGGTCCACAAACAGATGCTGGTGTGAAAGCATTTTCGAATTTAATACCTTCGGTAGCTAGTTTATCTATGTTTGGAGTCTTAACTATATTGTGTCCATAAGCTCCTATCATATCTTTTCTTACCTGATCTAGTAAGATGTATGCTATATTGTTTTTCATTTTATTTTACCTCTTGTTTTTTTAATACTGTATAGTAAGCAATAATAACTAATTCTATTACTACGTAAGCTGCAATTACTAATCCTGGTTTACCTTCAGTAGATGCTAAACCAATTGGAGAAAGTAATGCATATAATCCTAATAAGCTTACAACTAATGTTGCAATTGAAAGGTTAACATATTTCCAATCTGTTAAATCAATATTAGTCTTATTATCTTTAGGAGCAACATATGGTGTTTCTCTTTTCCAAATAGCTCCTAAGATTAACATTATTATTACATCAAATAAGAATAATGAACCCATAACATGTACGAAGTTTAATTTAACTTTTAATATCCAAACTAAAGTGAAATATAATAATACATGTAATCCTACTGCAGTTCTTGCAGCTTTTCCAGATACAGTTTTATTAAAGATTCCAACTACGAATAAAGCAACTATAGGTATATTGAAGAAACCAGCAAATCTTTTAGTAAATAAGAATATTCCATCTGTACCGTACATTAGTAATGGAGCAATAAACATTGTTAATATTGCCATTACAGTTGAAACTTTCTTAGCGATAGATATTAATTTTTGATCATCGATTTTTTCTTTACTTAAAGAAGGTAATAAATCATTACAAAATATTGTTGCAGCAGAGTTAAGGAATGAATTAAATGTTGATAAAACAGCTCCAAATAATCCAGCAACGAAAAATCCTTGTAATGGTAAAGGTAATACCTTATTAACTAATGAAGGGTATGAAACATCAATGGGTTTTAATCCTTCACCTAAGATATGGAATGCTAATAATCCAGGTAAGTTAAGGATTATTGGTAATAAAAGTAAGAATAATGCTGCTATTAATATACCTTTTTGTCCAGATTTTAAATCTCTTGCTCCAAGTGTTCTTTGAACTATTGCTTGGTTAGTAGTCCAATAAAAGAAGTTAACTATTAAAATTCCTGTGAAAATAGCTGCCCAAGGTACTGCATCTCCTGAACCACCTATAGCATTAAACTTTTCAACATGAGTAGTTGTAATTGTATTAATACCATTTAACATACTTCCATTTCCTAAGAATTTTAATCCAAAGTATGGAACTAATAATCCACCTATTACTAATACAATAGCATTAATAGTGTCAGAAACTGCAACTGCTTTTAATCCACCAAATATTGCATATATAGCTCCAACTATTCCTATTGCCCAAATAGTAACCCACATAGATTGTGCATAAGTTAAACCAAATTGATCTAAGTTAAATATTTTGTTAAATGCAATAGCTCCTGTATATAGTGCAGTTGGTATAGCTATGAATAAATAAAAAAATAAGAATAAAGTAGACATTATAAGTCTTGTTGCTTTGTCGTATCTATTTTCAAAGAATTCAGGGATAGTTGTATATCCTTCTCTTATATATTTAGGTAATAAGAATTTAGCAAGTACACATAATGGTATAACTGATTGTACAGTCCATGCAATAATTGAAAAATTTCCGTTATATGAATTTGCATTAACTCCTATAAGTTGTTCAGTAGATAATGAAGTTAAAACCATTGAACATCCTATTACTAAACCACCTAATCCTCTTCCAGCTAAGAAGTATCCTTTTGATGTTGTTAAATCATCATCTTTTGTTTTGTACCATGATAATAGTGCGATTAAGCCTGTTACAAGTAAAAAACTTAGAATTGTTGTAATCATATTATTCCTCCTAAAATATTTTATTTAATAAAAGATACCTTGAAAAATAGTGAATACAAATAAAAATTAATAAAAAAAGTCTATTCTTTTTACATTTATTTTTTAACCTTATAAAAATAATATCTTTGAATGTCTTTAAATTTAAAGTATAAATAAAAAAATACTTTTTTAACTTATAACAATATTTATTGTCAAAAATAAAGTTGTGAAATAAAAAAATGTTAAAAGTATTTCATGAAATACATAATTATAAATTTAATATCAAATTAAATGTAAAAAATAAAGAAGTTGAATAGTGAAATAAAAGTTTATTTATCTCAAATATTGATTAAATTTTTTGACATTATCATGTAAATATCATTAATTTTTTTAAATAACATATCATTTTAAGATATATAAAAAGTATTAGAATTATATATTTGGTTTATGATATAATGAAGTTGTCTGAAAAAATAATACATGTTAAAAGGAAGGGAAAAATGTTATTAAAAAATAAGAAAAAATTACTATTTTTTATATTTTTTTCATTAACAATGAAATCGTTTGCATTAACAGGTAATATAAAAAATATAGAATTTGAAGGAGAACATCCTATAAAGAATATTTTACAAAAAAATGCAAAAGATCATTTGAATGAAAATATAGATAAAGAAAAAATAGTTGAATTAATGAATGAATTTACAACAATATTAATAAATTTTGGATATCCAACAAGTAGTATTTCTTTTAAAGAAGGTAATATTAATAATGGAGATTTAGTTTTTAAGATTAATGCTGGTAAAATTGATAAAATATATATACAAGGGAAAGATGATGAAAAATCTAAAAAGAAAATATTATCAGCCTTTGGTAATTATGAAGGAGAAATTTTAAAAATACATAATTTAGATCAGGGTATTGAAAACTTAAATGTAAGAGGTTCTAATCATTTAATGGAAATACAAGCAAGTGAAAAAGAAGGTTATTCTAATATAGTAATAAAAGAAAAAGAAGAAAGAAAAGAAGGTTATTTTGATTTAAGTATAGATAATATAGGAACTAAAATAAATGAAGCAAATATTACAGGAATTTATTCAAACTCTAATATTTTGGGATATAATGATAAACTATATTTTTCTTATTCTACACTGATTAATAAAGAAATCTTAAAAAATAATAGGCATATAATAAATTTAGCTTATGAAATTCCTTATAGGAATAATAATTTTTCTTATGATGTTAATATTATAAAGACTAATGGATATATTAAAGGGAAAAAAAGTGAAATTAAAAATAATAATTTAACAGTAACACAAAAATTTAAAGTAGCTACAAATGTACATAGAACGTCAAAATCTAAAACAAATCTTTTTGGTAGTTTAAATGTTATAACTGTTGATTCAAGAATAGCTGATCAAAAAATATCAGTTCAATCAAAGACTAAATTTGATTTAACACTTGGTTTAAATCATAAAGATAAGGTATTAGGAGGAGATTTAAATTTTAATTTTACATATGATAGAGGTATTAGAAAAACAGGTAGTGATAAATTTAAGTCGGAATTAAGATATAATATTCAAAAACCTTTAAAAAATAGAAATATTTTAGAATATGATGTTAAGATGTCAGCTTCAGTAATAAGGGGAAGGGAAAATGTTTCTTTAGGAGGTGAAAGTACTGTAAGAGGATATAATGAAACAAATATATATGGTAATATGGGAGCATTTATGCAAAATACTTTATCATATAATATAAAAAAGGAAAAATATAGTGTAATACCATATTTAGGTATGGATATGGGTGCTACAGAAAATGGGAGTATATTTGGTATAACTGCAGGGATTAAAGCTAATGTAGGTAAATTTAGTTCAAGAATAAGTTATTCAAAAGGACTAAAATCAGTTGATAAACAAAAAAGAGAGAATATCTTTGACTTTAATCTAGCATATTCATTTTAGGGAGAAGGAAAATTTATGAACATTTTACAAAAAGCAGAAAGAATATTAAAAAGTAGTTTAAAAGAGAAAAAAAGATTAACACGTACGCTAGTAATTACTTTTTTAATTACAGGATCAATAAGTAATTTTGGGTCAGTAAAAGGTAAAGATGTAGAATATGAAGGTTCATATTTTAAAGGTTACACATATATTTCAGATATAGAAAAACCTAATGAAAAAGGTGTATCACATAATAAATATGACCAATTATATCTAAATAAAGATAATTTAATATTTAATAACTCAGTTTTAAAAAATGAATCAGACTATGAAAAATCAAAAATATTAAATAAATATTTAGATGAAAATAAAAAATTAGAAGGAACTGAGGCAAAAGTAATTATTGCAGAAGTAGATCCATATTATGAAACATATTTAGGGAAAACACAAGTAGAAATATATGGTAAGTCAGCAGATTTAATAATAGCAAATGAAAGTGGATTTACAGTTAACGGTGCAAAATTTCATAATGTAAATAGTTTAACCTTAAATACTGGGAAATATGATAAAGAAAAAAATGAATTTAATATATCTAAAGGAAATATAGAAATTAAAGGTAATGGTTTAGATATAGAAGGTAATAATAAAGAGTTAAATATTGAAGGTCAAAATATATATGTTAATACAACTTTAGGAAGTAAAGAAAATAAAGGTTTAAATATTAATTTAAAAGCAAAAAATGGATTTATAGAAACATCTAAATATGGTTCTATGTATGGAAATAGAATACTTTTAAAAGTTGAAGGAGAAAATTCTGGAATAAAACATAATTCTAAAGAAATAGTTGTAGCAGATGAATTAGTTATAGATTCTGCTACAGGAGATATTAAAATTAATGATGTTAAAGTAGGTAATAATTTAATAATTAAAGCTAAAAATGAAGATAAACTTAAATTTGATGGATTAGTAGATGTGGGTAATAAATTTACATTAAATTTAAAAGAAATGACAGCGAAAGATGAAGAATCATATATTAATAATATTATAGGTCAAGAAAAAATTTACCAAAGATACTATGATACAAAAAGAGAAAAAGAAGAATTAGATAAACAAAAAGACAAATCTAAATATAATCTATTAAATATTTTACTTCCAAATAAAGTAAAAGTGGGAGATTCAATAGGTATAATATTTGGTGAAGATAAAGATGATGAAAAAATAAAAAAATTCAACAAAGAAACACCTATAGAAGATACATTATTATCAGAAGAAGAATATAATAAGAAAAAAGAAGAATTAAAGAAAGAAACTGTTGAAGATAGAGAAAAAAAATATAAAGAAAAAGTAGAAAAATATAAAAGTGAAAAAATATATGTAATTAATACAAGAGATAAACAAGAAAAAGAAAGTTTTGATTTTGATACAGAAATAGAAAGAGAAAAAGAAAAACCAAGAGAAGATGGATATAAGCTTAAAAACTTAAATGAAGAATCATTTAAAGTTAAACTTGCACTAAATTCTCAAGGAAAAATAAAACTTTATGAAAATCAAGAAGATAAAGCAACATTAATAGATATTAATGCAGCAAAACATGACGGTATATCACATAACTATTTTTCTAAATTTAGCGTTGATAAAGACTATAGTATATTATTAAATAATAATAGTGAAGATAAGGATATAATATCTCAAGCATTATCTAAAAATATAAGACATAAAAATGAAAACCTATATTATGGTTCAGCTAAAATAATCCTTAATGAAGTATTAAATACTAAAGAAGAAGCTACAAATCTTGCTGGTAAATTAGAGTTATTAGGAGAAAGTGCGGATGTAATAATAGCAAATGAAAATGGGATAATAGTTAATGGCGGAGAATTTTTTAATATTGATAATTTATCATTAAGTACAGGTAAATTTAAAAAAGCCCATAAGGGAGATTATGAATTTGAAAATAATAGAAAAAAAGATGTAGAAGTTAAAACAGATATTAATGTAAAAAATATATTAATAGAAAGTAAAGAGTTTACAGTTAATGATAAAATTAATTTTAGAAATGCTAGAATATATACTACAGAAAATGTAACTATAAATAATAATATTTATGCAGAAGGTAATTTTAGAATTAATGCTAATGGAGAATTTATAAATAAAGCTAAAATATTTGGTGAAGTAGTAAGTTTAAAAGGTTCAAAATTTACAAATGAGGGAAATGCAGAAATAGAAGCTGCAAGTACTCTATATTTAGCATCTAAAGATAATGATTTTATAAATAAAGGTAATATAGCTTCAGATGCATATTTAACTATTAGATCAAATAATAAAATTATTAATGAAGGTAAAATAGAACATAAAGGAACAGATTTTAGTGAACATACTGGAGATAGTAATATTTTTATTCAAGGTAAAGATTTAGAAAATAAATCAAGTATTTTATCTAAAGGTGGAATTAGTTTACATATAGAAAATTTAAAAAATGAAAAAACAGCAACTATTAAAGCTACAGGAGATATTAGAGGAAATATTCAAAATGATTTAAATAACCATGGTAAAATTTTATCAGATTCTACACTATATCTAGAAGTAGAAAAAGATCTAGTAAATAAAACTGACGGAAATAATACAGCATTTAGAAATTCAGATAATCAAGCTGTAATATCTGGAAATAGAGCAGAAATTTATGTTAAAGGTAATGTTAAAAATGAAGATAAATCATTAATAATAGGTGGTAAAAATGGAATAAGAATTACTGCTGAAAATATTATTAATGATAATTCAGTTATTTATTCATCAGGAGCTATTGCACTTGAAGTTAATAAAGATATAGAAAATAAAAATGAATCTTTAATCAAAGCTCAAGGTAAGGGATTAATTGTTGCAGAAAAAGTAACAAATAATTTATCAAATATAGAAACTGAAGGTAGTTTAGCAATTAGAGCAGATGAATTAAAAAATCTGGGTGAAAGTACTGAAGTTAAAATAGAAAATGGAGAAACTAAGGAATATAGCAGAGGGTTAAAAATTAAAGAAGCTGGTTGGAAATCTTGGTATAATGGATATTATTTAAAGTTAACTATACCAGATGAAAAAGCATATTTAGAAGCAAAAGGTTCTTTAATTAGATCTGGAGCTAATTTAACGATTACTGGTAAAAAAGGGGTATGGGAAACAGGGAAGAAAATATTAAATAAAGATTCAGCTATACTTGCAAATGGTAATATATATATAGATGCAGAAACTGAAAATGTTACTACTACACATAAAAGAAAAGCTATAGATATACTTAAAAAAATTAATGTAAGTATAAGCTGGGATACTTCATCTTTAGTAAATAGTAATACTGTTTTTGAATCAGCCGAAGTTGCAAATAAAAATCTTTATGACTTATTAAAATCTGGAGAACTTAATAACGATAATGGAAGATATTTTGAATTATTAAAAAATGCAAATATTCCAGAACTTGATAAAGTATTAAGTTTAGTATTAGGTAAAGATTGGAAATATAAAAACAGAGTTGATACTAAATTTGATGAAGATAAAGAAATAAATTACTATAGTTTAAGAAATAAAGCATTAATTAGTGCTGGGAAAAATATAGTAATGGCTTATGGAAGTTTAAAAAATAGTGATCAAGCGGAAAATATTGAAGGTAAAGGTTATAGAGATAGTTATGATGCTGATGCATTTTATGAAAGAGTAATAGAAGTAGGTAATGGCAGCGAAACAACTATACAAGATACAATAAATAAAGTATTGCCAAAAGATAATGGAATATATAAAGAAAATAAAGATGGTAAATATAAATATGTTACTTCTGAATATATAAAGGATAAAGATCAGTATAAAGGTTTAGAATATCTAGAAGCTAATGTAAATAAAGAATTAAGATCAACTAAAGATAGTAAAGTTATAGGAGATGAATTTTATCAAAATAATATGATAAATAATATGTTATCTAATATTAATGATAAAAATCTAAAACCTTCTAAAGAAACAGTTGATAATTTATTAACTCAAGCAAGTATTGAAGGAAATAGACTAGGATTAAAAATAGGTAAATCACTTACTCAAGAAGAAGTTAATAAATTAGAAAAAGATATAGTTTGGTATGTAGAAACTGAAATTAAAGGAGCGAAAGTATTAACTCCTGTGATTTATTTATCTAAAAAAACTGAAGGAAGAATTAAAGGAAAAGATAAAAATAATTTTTCATCTGTAGTTGCTGGAGAAAATATAATAACTAGTCGTATTAAGAATATTGAAAATAAAAACTCACAAATTAGTTCAGAGAATAATGTAATATTATCTACAGAAAAACTAACAAATCAAGGGAATAAGGGATTTGATACAAATATTAGTGCTAAAAATAAAGTTATAATAGATGCAGAAGAAGATGTAAGATTAGAGCTTTCAAGAATAGAAGCACAAAATGGAATATCTTTACTTGGTAATAATGTAGAGGTTAAAGCAAGTGAAATTAAATCTGAAGAAGGAAATGTAAATATTAGAGCTAAAGAAAACTTAAATATATCTGATAAAATAACAGAGGAATCAACTTCAACTGATAAAGCTATATCTGATGTATTTGAACATAGTTATGAACAAACAAGTTCTAAAGAGCAAAAAAGTATTAAGTCTAAAATAGAAGGGAAAAATGTTTCATTAATAGCTGCAGAAGATGTTAATATTAAAGCATCTGATGTAGAAGCTAAAAAAGTTTTAGAAATAAATGGTAAGGATGTAAATATTTCAAGTTCTATTAGTAAAAAAGAAGAAAAAGGGAATAAAACTTCATCAGGATTTGGTGAAATAATTTCTAATACTTCATTTGATATTAAAAAAGAACAAGTGAATAAATCAAATATTAAATCAGGAGTTGCAACAAATATTGAAGCAAGAAAAGATTTAAATATTAAAGGAAGTAATATTCATGGAGAAGAGTATTTAAAATTACAGGCTAAAGAAAATATTAATATAGAAAATGAAACTAGAAAAATAGAAGAAAAAATTGCTCAAGAAAGAGCAAGATATGTTTCATATGAAAATAGAAGTAAAGAAGAAACATTAACTAAAGTTGAGTCAAGTAATATTACTTCAAAAGGAGCTTTAGAGGTATTAACTGATAAAGGAAATATAAAGATTAAAGGTTCTAACGTAGTTGCAAATTCAGGTAATATTAATAGTGGAAAAGATATTAATATAGAAGCTGTAGAAGAAACGTATACAAGTAATTTAAAAGACTTAACAATTTCTTTAAGTGCTGGTGGAGGAGCTGGAGTTACAGGACTTGGAGTTGAAGGGAAAATAGATAGTATAGATGGTATATCTTCTTCAATTACAAATGAATATAGTAAAGAAGTAAAAAATAGACATGCTAAAATAGCTAATCTTGCTAATGCAGATGCGGGAGTAAAAGTAGGATTTAAAACTAAAGATGTACAAGTAAATAATTTTAAAAATTCTAATATAATCATAGGTAGTGAAGGTGCTGATATTACAGCTAAAAAAGCTATTGATTTAGGGGGATTAAATGCTGCAAGTAAAGGTAATGTAAATATTAAAGCAGGAGAAATTAAATCTACTAAAAAAACTAATACATATAATGAAAAATCTCATGACATTAATGTAACTTTAAAACAAAGTGGTACTGTAAATAGTTCAGTTTTAGATTCTGTAAATACAGTAAATGAAATAGCAACTGATGTTAAAAATAATGAACTTAATGAAACACTTACAGCATTAAAAGTTGCAGGTGCAGCGACTAATCTATTATTTAATGATAGTATTGGATCTCAATCTAAACAAAGTGTAGGTATTTCTTATACTAGAACAGGTGTAGAAAAAGAAAGTATAAATAAAACAAATATTAATTCAGATAATAATGTATCTATAGAAACTACAAAAGGGGATATTACATTAAATAATGTAGATGTAAAAGCTGGAGATAAACTTAAATTAAAATCAGAAAAAGATATTAATTTAATCGGAGGAAAGAATAGAACTTCTATTGAAAAAATTAATATAGAAGCAGAAGTTAGAGGAACACAAAGCGCAGGAGTTAGTGCATTATTTGGTGCAAATTCTCAATTAGGAGCAGGCGGAAATGTTGGACTTACTTATGAAAATAATAAAGAAAAAACTACCGATATTTCTAAACTTAGTGCAAATAATGTAGAAATAGAATCTAAAGAAAGTACAAAACTTGAAGGAGCTAAAGTTCATGCTAATAGAAATGCTAAAGTGAAAGTTGGAAAAGATTTAATTATTAAATCTACATTAGATGAAGTGGATAATAAAAAGATAAAATCTGAAGTAGGAGGAAATATTTCATTAGGTGTTGCAAGTAATACTTTACTTGCAGGAAGAATAAGTGGAAATGCATCAGCTGGATATATTTATGAACAAGGAAACAAAATTAGTGAACAAAGTGGAATTACTTCAAATGGTTCTTTAGATGTGGATGTTAAGAATAATTTAGAATTAGAAGCAGGAGTATTAGGGTCTAAGAATAAAAAAGGTAAATTAAATGTTGAAGGTGAAATTAAAACTAAAAATATAACTACTGAAGAAAAAGCCGGAGGAGCAATAGTTGGTGGTTCTGGAGGACTTACAGGTGAAATTGGTGCAGATATAGAAATAGGAGATTCTAAAGATAAACAACAAATTTCAAAATCAGTATTAGGATTTGAAAATGTTAATTCATTAGATGTAGAAACTAATTTAGATAATGCGCAAGAGATAACTAAAGATAGCTTTAAAAAAGGCGGAGCAGCTAGTTTAAGTTTTTCAGTTAAAGATAGCAAAAATATTATTCAAAAAGCTAAAAATTTAAAGAATAAAATTAGTAAAAATAAAGATGAAAAAGTAACAAAAGATAACCCAATATATGAAAGTTTAGAGACTAAAAAAGTTTTAACAAATAGACCATTACCAGAAGTACCTGGAAAAGCTATTGATGAAAAAGAAAAATCTGATGGGATATATGAAGAAATAAAAAAATCTAAAGATGTAGATAAGTACGATGGATTAACAAAAGAAGAATTCCAAGAAAGAGAAAAAGCACTTCAAAAGAATTTAAAAGAAATTGAAGAGTATGAAAAGGAATTAAAAGCTAAGAAATCAGAAACTAAGGTAGAAAAAGAAGTTGTTAAAGGATTTGGAAATACACCATATATACCAAAACAATTAAGTAATGCAGAAAAAGAAGCTTTATTTGCTAAAACACGTAAAAATGCTGAAAATAAAGATGTACAAAAAGAAGCGGTAGATAAACTTAAGAAAATTGCACAAAATTCTGAAAATATACCTAAAGAACATCTTTTAAATAAATTAAATGAAGTAGTGTATGGTTATGATAATGATACAGTTGCAAAAATAGTTGAAAAATCAGCTGAAAATGCTACAAAAATTGTTGTTCCTGATACTGTAGATAAAAACAAACTTACAAATAATGATAGAAAAGAAATAGGTAAAATATTTGAAAATGTTAAATTTAATGAATCTTATGAAGAAGTAAGAAAAGAAGTAGATAGTAAAATTTTTGATAAATTATCTAAAGATCCTGAATTTAAGAAAATTATGAATACTAACTTAAGTGGAAATGAAGAAAATTTAAGAAAATTATTTGAAATTGTTTCTACTGCTAAAAAAGATGCATTTAAAGAAGTTACAGGGATTGAAGTAGAAAAACCTAAATTAGTATTAGAAGATAAAAAAGGTAAAGTAAAAACACATGGTAATTATCTTGAAGATATAGTTACTATGAATATAGTAGCACCAATTAAAAGTAAGAGTAAAAAAGATCAAAATAAAGAGTTATTAAATACAATAATACATGAATTAACTCATCATGATCAAGCATATCTTGCTAAAAATAAAGATAATTCTGAATTATCTTCTAAAGTTAAAAATGATGCTAATTTATTTGCGTTAAATCAAGAATTATATATTACAACAGATTCTCATGTACATGGTTATGCAAAACAACCATTAGAAAGAGAAGCTTTTAAATCAGCAGATAATTTAAGTGATAGTTTATTCCAAAAAGTATATAAATCAGATATTGATTCTAAAAAATTATTTGAAGAAGCAAAGAAAAAGGCAAGAGAAAAAGATTCAGCAAAAGAAGCTGAGAAAAAACTTAAAATAATTGCAGAGTATTCTAAAAATATACCTAAAGAGCATTTATTAAATGCTGTAGAAAAAATATCTTATGGATTAAGTGCAGAGGAAAATGAAGTACTTAGAAAGAAATCAAATGAAGAAGGTACTAAGTTTGTAAGACCTGATACTATTGAAGAATTTACAGGATCTAATCTTAATAACATGGCTAAAATATTAAGAAATATACAATTTGACGAAGCATATGTTGAATTAAGAGAAAAAATTAATGATAGAATTACTGAAAAATTAGATCAAAATCCAGAATTCCATAGATTAATGAAAACTAAACTTGCAGGAAATCAAGAAAATATAACTAAATTATTTAATATGGTAGAACAAGTTAAAAGAGAAACTTTAAAAGAACTTGCAGGAATAGATGGAAAAGCAGCTGAAATCGATGTAAGAACAAATAAGGGCGCACTTTCATTAGGACAAGGTTATTATGATAAAAGAGTAGTTCATACAAATATTGTTCCTTTCTTTGATTTTGCTAAAACTCAAAAGATGAATAATAAATCAATATTAAATACTATAGTTCATGAGCTAACTCATCATGATCAAGCAGAACTTGCAAGAAATAAAGATAAAAATATAGCAGATGAAATTAAAAATGATGCTAAACTTTTAAGTTTAAATCAAGTATTCTATATTAGTCCTAATGGATTAAATTATCTAGATTATAAAAATCAGCCATTAGAAAGGGAAGCTTTCTATTCTGGAGATAAATTAGGAGAAAAATTAACTAAGCTTGTTGATAAAGGATATACTGGAGGATTAAGAGAAATTAATGAAATAGAACATTTAGGAGGAAATAATAAAAATTTAGAAACTTCTAAAGAGATTAAAACAGATTTAGGAAATAATGCATTAATATATGGATTAAAAGATGGTAGAAAAAAATTGATAGAAGCTGCAAATAAAGCTGATAAAGAAAATAAAAATGCAATACTTGCAGATAGCTATATTGGTGATTTAAATTTAGGATTTGAATTTTCAAGATTATCAAATTTTGCTAAAAAAGTTAGAAATAATGAAGTAAGTGAAAAGGACTTAGATGATATAGCAAATTTTGTTGATGAAGGTGGAAGTGCAAGAATTTCTGAATCTCGTAGTAGAATAAATTCAGCTAATAACGAAGATAATAAAAGAATAATTACAGAGCTATTAAATAATGAAATAGCTAAAAAAGCTTTAATAAGAATGGATGAATTAAACGAAAAGGAAAAAGTTTTACTTGAAGAAATTAAGAAAAATGAATTTGTAGATATAGATTATCCTAAAACTTCATCAAACTTTACTAAAGAACAAAATGAAGTTATAGAAGAATATCTAAAAGTAAAAGAAGGATTAAATGAAACAAGAATAGATTTCTTTTCTGAAAAGACTAAGTTAATTGCAAAAGAAACACTTGAAAGAGGTGGACAAATATACTTTGCATTAGATGGACTTGCTACAGATGGTACTAAATTTAATAAAGATAAAACAGTGATTGATTTTAATAAATTAAAAGATTTATTTGATCCAAATCATCCTTTCTATAATTCTGTAACATCTAAGGAATTACGTTATCTTTATGAAAACTTTAAGGATAATCCTAACCTTAAATTTACTATAAAAAAACAGGTTATAGAAAATCCTATTAAAGATTTAAAGATAGATAATTCAAAAGATGAATCGAATACAAAATTTGAAAGAAGAATATTACCTAAATTAAATATACTAGATTTTTTCAAAAATTTATTTAGAAAAAATAAAAAAATAGAAGTTATAGAAGAAGATGATGACTTTGAAGATATAGAAAAAGTAAGAAATGAAATAAATTCAGGTAAAAAAGAACCTATTTATTCAGATGTTAAATCTATTAAAAATGAAAATCCTATATATGAAAATGTTAATCCTAGAGTTAAAAAAGAAAAGGAATTTGAGACGATTTACACTGAAGTTAAAACTAAGGAAAAAGAACCTGTTTATGCAGATATTAATTTTGAGAATAATGTAAAAAAAGCAGATAATGAGCCAATATATGAAAATATAGGAACACAAAGTAAAGAAACTGAGTATTCTGAAATTAATATAAAGAAAAATAAAAAATAATAATATGTATTCTCTTTTTTACGAGATAAAACATAGGACATAGAATATGTACCAATAAACTGGATATAGGAAGGTGAAAAAGTTTGTTGGTACATTTTTTATATTAAAATAAAGATTTTTGTTACTAAAGAAAAATAAATAATAGATGATGAATAATTTTTAAAAATATTTTTTAATATTTTCACAAAATATTTTACTTGACAAAATATATTAAGTAGTGTAAAATAAATATCTATTTAGATATATTTTAAGTTATGGAGGTAAAATGTCTACAAGGGAAGAGAAGTTATTAATAGCAGTAAGTAGATTAAGAAATTTAATGCATAGAGAATTAGAAGTGGTTTTTAGAATGTATGGATTAACTACAACTCAGTTTTCTGTTTTAGAAGTTTTAAAACATAAAGGCTCTAAAAGTGTGGGTGAAATACAAAAATTAGTATTAGGTACAAATGGAAATATACCTTTAGTAATTAAAAACTTAGAAAGAGATGAATTGATTATTAGAGAAAAGCCAGAAAATGATAAAAGAATAAGTATCATTAGTTTAAGTCCAAAAGGTAAAGAAATAGTTCAGGTTGTATACTTACAACAAAAGGAAAAATTAGAAGATTTATTTTCTAATTTTTCTGATGAAGAATTAAAAACTTTAACTGATAAAATCTTTGATGTGTATAATAGACTAAGATAATTGATTTTTATCAGTAAATATGCTAATATATATACATAAATAAGTTATTGAAAGGAAAGATATTTATGTTATCAACATTAGTTTTTAGGGAGTTTAGATATAATGGGAATATAGAGGATTTAAAAACAGAGCTAAAAGCTAAAATAGCTAAAACTCCCGGAGATGTCGAATCTTTAAAAAAACTTGCAGGTATATATCATGCTTATTCTCAAAATGATAAAGCAATATTGTTATATGAAGAATTATCAAAATATCTTCCAAATGATCATGAAGTAGAAGGTTATTTAGGTTATCTATATTATGAAAATTTAAACTTAAATGAAGCAGAAGAAAGATTGAAGAATGCTCTTTATTTAAGTGAAAGAGAACCTTTTTTATTGTTTTTATTAGGAAATGTTTATTCAAGAAAAGGTATGTTAAGAGAAGCGCTTGATTGTTATGAACTTGCAATATTTCTTGATTTTGATATGTATGGAGCACATATAGATTTTGGAAGAAAATATGAGCATATGGGAAGACATAGAAAAGCTCTTAAAGAATTTAAAGCTGCATATAATATAGATTCTAAAGATGAAGAATTACTTAGAAAAATTGAACATGTTGAAAATAGAATAAAAGAAATTGAAAAAATAAAGTAAAAATTAAAATTTAATAATCAAAGAGGCTAACATGTAATTAACCTCTTTTTTTGTGGGTAAATTGTCAAGCCAAGTGCAACACCTAATATAAGTTTCCGAACAATTCTTCGTTAGGTGTTTTAAAATTTATACATTTTCTAGGTCTATTATTAAGCCTTGATTGTACTAACTCTAATTCTTCTTCATTTACTTCCGATAAATCCATCCCCTTTGGATAATATTCTCTTAGAAGCCCATTTGTATTTTCATTTGTTCCTTTTTGCCAAGCACAATATGGATCACAAAAATATGTTTTACATTCTAATTTTTCTTCTATTTTCAAGTATCCTGAAAATTCTTTTCCTCTATCAAAGGTTATTGTTTTTACCATTTCTTTTGGTAAATCTCCTAAAGCTTCTATAACTGCCCTTGTAACATTCTTTTCTGTTCTATCCGGTAGCAACACCACCTTACAATATCTTGATTTTCTTTCTACTAATGTTAAAAAACAATATTTACTTTTTCTCTTGTGGTCAAATCTTCCAGATTCTACGGTATCACCTTCCCAATGTCCATATTCCATTCTTTTATATACACTTTTATCTCTTTTTTTTATGGTTCTTTCTCTATCATTAAACTTTCCTCTTTTTTCATTAGGTCTTTTAAAATTTCCTTTTTTTCTTAAAGATTTCATAGAAACTTTTGGTAATATACCTTTTTTTATTAATCTGTAAATAGTCGAAGTTGATGGGATTTTAACATTATCTAAACTACTCCTTTGATATATTTGTTCTGGTGACCATTGTTCTAATATTTTAGATTCTACATATTTTATCGAATTGTGATTAAATTTAAGATTTCTTTTACATTTTATTCTTCTTTTTTCATATTTATTTTGAGAGACTATTGGAAAATACCTCTCAAAAGACGAATACTTATTATTAGTTTTAGTTTTGTTTCTCTTAATTTCTCTTGAAATTGTACTAGGAGACCTTTTAATTGCTTTAGCTATTTCCCTTATACTCATTCCTAAATTTAAAAATTGCTATATACAACTTCTTTCAAATATGGTAATATGTTTGTAACTCATAGATTAATCCTCCTGTTAATTATTGGTTTGGTCACCTATATTTTAACATAGATTCTCTATGAGTTTTTTTGTGTTGCACTTAATATGATAATTTATCTGTACAAAAAAATTAATAAAATAGAAGGAATTATCTAATTTTTTTTAGATTAATCCCTTCTATTTTTTGAGGAGACTATTGAAGAAGAAAAAAACTCTTACTTTTCAACAGCCCCTTTTTAATTATAGTTTTATATAATCAAAAATTTTTTTCATAAATTCAAATTTAAATTCTTCTTTTTTATAAGCATGTATTGCTGTAACAACAATTAGTATTAATAAAATTAATTGTAATACTCCGTATATTCCTGCAAAAAAGAAAGAATCAACCTCTTTAAAGAATGAACAAGCATATTTAATTATGGAAAATATAAGTCCTTGTTTAGCATAATCTCTAACAAAATTATTTTCTTTTTCTAAAATTAAAGCTCCAAAGCTAAAAATTACTCCCATAAAAGGTAAGCTTGCTGCTGCTAATATTATAGTTGCAACTAAATTTTCATCTAAGTTTCCTACTGATTTTTTCAAATTTATCACTCTCACTTTCAATTATATTATACCAAATTTATTATTGATTGTCTAATATATGAACTATTAATTCTAAAACTTTATTTTTACTTTCATAATATTTTTATTATTTTAAATTTTTAAAAAATATTTTCTCGTTACAGAGCTTAATTGGTATGGTTATGAATTATTAAAATATTTTTCACTTAAAAATAATTAAAGAACTTTGTAAATATATGTTTTAGAGAAAAATTAGTTTGATAATAAATAATTAAGTAAATATCAAACTAAAAATAAAACGGCTATTTTTATAGATATGTCTTAATTTTTAAATATAATATTTTGATTGACAAAGTATAAAAAATATAGTATGATTACCTTGATAAAATTAAGAAAGAGGTACAAAAATGAAAAATTTAAAATCACTTTTATTAGCATTAGTGCTAACAATTTTTATGTTTTCTTGTGGTAATAAAGCTACAGAAGAAGTAAAACCTGAAGAAGGAGCTGCAAAAATTAAAGTAACAACAACTTTAAATTATTATGTAAACTTATTAGATGAAATAGGTAAAGATAAAGTTGAAATTACAGGATTGATGGGTGAAGGAGAAGATCCGCATTTATATGTTGCAACAGCAGGAGATATTGAAAAATTACAAGGTGCTGATTTAGTAGTTTATGGTGGATTACATTTAGAAGGTAAAATGGTAGAAATTTTTGACAACTTAAAAGATAAAGCTGTTTTAAATTTAGGAGAACAATTAGACCAATCTAAACTTGTTGAAGAAGAAGCAGGGGTATATGATCCACATGTTTGGTTTAATACAGAGTTTTGGGGAGTTCAAGCAAAAGCAGTTGCAAATAAATTAGCAGAACTTGATTCAACAAATAAAGATTTTTATATGGCTAATTTAGATGCGTATTTAAAACAATTAGATGAAGCGACAAACTATGTACAAAATAAAATAAATGAAATACCTGAAGGTTCAAGAGTATTAATTACAGCACATGATGCTTTTGGATATTTTGCAAGCCAATTTGGATTAGAAGTTAAAGCAATCCAAGGAGTTTCAACAGATTCAGAAATAGGAACTAAAGAAATAAATGAATTAGCAGACTTTATTGTTGCAAATAAAATCAAAGCAATATTCGTTGAAAGTTCAGTTAACCATAAGAGTATAGAATCATTACAAGAAGCTGTAAAAGCAAAAGGATTTGAAGTAGGAATAGGTGGAGAACTTTATTCAGATTCTATGGGAGATAAAGAACATGATACAGATACATATATTAAAACTTTAAAATTTAATGCAGATACAATAGCAAATGCATTAAAATAAGTTAGGAGAGAAGAATGAAGGCGATAGAAATTAAAGATTTAGTGGTCGCTTATGATTTAGAACCTGTACTAGAAAATGTTAATCTTGATATATATGAAGGGGATTTGATGGCTCTAGTAGGTCCTAATGGTGCAGGAAAATCTACTTTAATTAAGGCTATTCTTCAATTCATCAAACCTATAGTAGGTAGTATTAAAATAAATGGAAATGACTATAAGTATGAAAAGAAAAAAATAACTTATGTACCACAGAGGGGAAGTGTCGATTGGGACTTCCCCACTACCTTATTTGATGTAGTAATGATGGGTTGTTATGGAAGAGTTGGTTTTTTAAAAAAAATACCAAAAGAAGAAATAGAAAAAGTTAATAATGCAATAAAACAAGTTGAAATGACTGAATTTAAAGATAGACAAATTTCTGAATTATCAGGTGGTCAACAGCAAAGAGCATTTCTTGCAAGGGCTTTAGTTCAAAATGCAGATATTTATTTAATGGATGAGCCATTTCAGGGTGTGGATGCAGTAACTGAAAGATCGATAGTAAATATATTGAAAGAGTTAAAAGATAAAGGGAAAACTGTAGTAGTGGTTCACCACGATTTACAAACTGTTGAGGAATATTTTGATAGTGTAACCTTTATAAATAAAACTATAATTACAACAGGAAAAGTAAAAGATGTATTTAAAAAAGAAAATATAGAAAGAACATATAGTAGAAATGTTTGACGTATTATTTAATAGTTATACTTTTAAAGTTGTTGCTATAGGATGTAGTTTACTTGGAATGATAAGTGCAATTATTGGATCTTTTGCTGTATTAAAAAAAGAAAGCTTATTAGGAGATGGAGTTGCACATTCATCACTTGCAGGTATTTGTATTGCATTTTTATTAACTGGGGAAAAAGAATTACCAATACTATTAATAGGAGCTTTAATAGTAGGGTTAATTTGTGTTTTTCTTATACATTATATAGGGACTAATTCTAAAGTGAAGTTTGATAGTGCAATTGCACTAATTTTATCAACTTTTTTTGGATTAGGACTAGTATTATTAACTTTTTTAAAAAGAGTCCCTGGGGCTAAAAAAGCAGGGTTAAGTAATTTCATATTTGGTCAAGCATCAACATTAGTGGTAAAAGATATATATTTAATTAGTGTTGTTGGAATAATATTATTAATTATAGTTATATTTTTTTGGAAAGAAATAAAAATAAGTATTTTTGATAGAGATTATGCTAAAACTATTGGTATAAATAGTGATAGATATAGATTGTTAATTTCAGTAATGATAGTAATAAATGTAATTATAGGAATACAGATAGCAGGAGTAGTACTTATGACTGCGATGATGGTATCTCCTGTAGTTGCGGCAAAACAATGGAGTAATAAATTAAGTGTAGTGGTAATACTAGCTTCATTTTTTGGTTCAATTTCTGGATTTATAGGTAGTGTTACATCAAGTTTAAATACTACTTTACCAACAGGACCAGTAATAGTAGTAGTATTATCATTATTTGTAATTTTTAGTATGCTTTTTTCTGTTAAAAAAGGCTTACTTTATGCATATATTAGAAGATATAACAAGAAAAGAGAATTAAAAAGGAAGTGGGCAAGATGAGTTCAAGTTTTATAATACTTACAGTAGCAATATTAACAGCAATTTCTTGTTCAGTTCTAGGAGTATTCTTAGTTCTTAAAAATATGAGTATGCTTACAGATGCGATAAGTCATACTATATTATTAGGTATAGTAATTTCATTTTTTATAGTAAAAAAATTAGATTCTCCATTACTTATAATTGGAGCATCTTTAATTGGATTAGTTACGGTATATTTAGTTGAATTGATAACTAGTTCTAGATTAGTGAAGGAAGATGCAGCCATAGGAGTTGTACTGTCTTTCTTGTTTTCTATAGCTGTTTTGTTAATATCAAAATATACAGCTAATATACATTTAGATATAGATGCAGTTTTATTAGGAGAGATTGCTTTTGCTCCTTTTTATACTATGGATATATTCGGCCTAACTATATCTAAAGGTATAGTTTATGGTCTAGTTATCAGTATTATTAATATATCGTTTGTAGTTCTATTTTTTAAAGAATTAAAAATATCTACTTTTGACAGGGCTTTAGCGTTTTCTTTAGGGCTATATCCTACTTTAGTTCATTATATCTTAATGACTTTAGTATCTACGACATCAGTAATAGCATTTGAGTCAGTAGGAGCGATGCTTTTAATTTCATTTATGATAGGACCGCCAGTTGCAGCATATTTAATTTCAAAAAGTATTAAAACAATGATAGTAATTAGTATAATAATAGGAGTATTTTCTTCTATTGTTGGATATTATAGTGCTATATATTTAGATGTTTCTATAGCAGGTATGATAGCAGTAGTAATAGGAATAGTATTCTTAATAATATTTATGTTTAGAAAAATTACTAATAAATATTTGATGTAAAATCCTCGAAAGAGGATTTTTTCTATTTGGAATTAAATTTTAGATAAGAATAAAAAAGATATGAATTATTATTATAATATTAACATTTTTTTAAAAATTATAAAATTAATTTTATTTGTATATATTTATTAAATATGATATATTTATCTAAAAGGAGGTTGATTTATGAGATATTATTTAACAAGTGCTGCTATAAATTTTGAGGATAGGTTATTAATAAAAGAAAACGGATTTATTGATGATCTTAAATCTAATTTAAAAAATCCATGTTCATTTCTTTTTGTTGCAAATAATCCTGAAAATATAGAGATGACTGAAAAATATGCTGGTGAATTAAAAAATGCATTAGAAATTGAAGGAATAAGAGTAAATGTATTTAATATTTTAGATAATAGAAATAAAGAAAAGGTAGAAGAGTTAGTTCTTGGAGCAGATTTAATATTTTTAGCTGGAGGACATGTTCCTACTCAAAATAAGTTTTTCCATGATATTAGTTTAAAATTGTATATAGATAAGTATGAAGGTGTATTAATGAGTTGTAGTGCAGGGAGTATGAATAGTGCAACTAAAGTATATTCAATACCTGAACATGATGGGGAAGTTATAGATAAGAAATATGATAGAAATCTTGTAGGATTAGGAATAACAGATGTACAAATATTACCACATTTTCAATTTTTAAAAGAAGAGAAAGTAGATGGATATAAAATGATAGAGGATATTGCTAAAAGTGATAGTATGGGTAAAATTTTTTATTGTCTTGATGATGGAAGCTATGTATTAGGAATTAGAAATAAAGGTGAAGTTATTAGAGGTGAGGCATATATTTTATCTGATGGGAATTTAAAGAAGATTTGTAATTTAGATGAAGAATATTTAGTGAAAGGGGAATTATGATATTAGAATATTTAAAATGGAGGGGAGATTTAGAATTTAAGTCAGATAAATTTAATAAAATAGATGCATTAATTTTAGCAAGAGTTTCATATATATATTTTGAAGGAATAATTAAAAAGAATGAAACTAAAGTATTGAAAGAAGCTATGAATGAATTTTTAGAATCAGAAGATAGAGAACAAAGAACTATATGGCCATATGATATAGATTTAGCTAAGGCTCTTATAAAATCTAAAAGATATTCAAATTTAATATTAAGTGATTATGTAAATAATGTTGATAATGATGAAGAAAAGCAGTTTTCAGCTATGGTAATAACCTTGCCTGATAATGTTAGATATGTATCATTTAGAGGGACAGATGATACTGTAGTAGGATGGAAAGAGGATTTTAATATGAGTTTTACAAATAAAGTTCCAGCTCAAATTGAATCTGTGAGTTATTTAAAGAAAGTACTTGAAAAATATGATGATAAAGTAATAATAGGAGGACATTCTAAAGGTGGTAATCTTGCAATATATTCATCTATATTTATAGAAGATGAATATAAGAAGAGGATTTTAAGAATATATAATTTTGATGGACCTGGATTTAATAATGAAATATTAGAAGATCAAAGATATGAAATGATACTTTCTAAAATAGAGACATATATACCTAAAGCATCAGTAGTTGGCTTATTTTTAGAAAGAAAGGAAAAGGTTAAAATAGTTGGAAGTTCTCAAAAATTAATTATGCAACATGATGTATATTCTTGGAATATTTTAGGTAAAGACTTTATTTATGAAAAGAATTTAACAGTAGATAGTAAGGTATTAAGTAAGAGTGTTACAAGTTGGCTTGAAACTGTTGAAGAAGAGCAAAGAAAAGAATTTGTAGATTTATTATTTACATCTATTTCAGGGATAAATCTAAATATGAAAGAAATAGTTACAAGTTGGCAATCTACAGGTCAAGTATTACTTAAAACTATAAAAGAACCTGTATTAAGAGATATGTTATTTAAAACATTAGGTATAATTTATGAAGAGTATAAGAAGGAAATGTTTAAAAAGTAATAATATAGTGTTATTTTTAGTAAATTATTTATGATAAAATATTATTTATTAGTTTACAAATTTCAATTAAAATGTTAGAATTAAGGTAAATTAGATCTTAGAAAGAGTTGATGCTTATGAAAAAAGCTTTTTTATTATTTTCTTTAGGGCTTACATTAACAAGTTTTGCTAGCGGACATAAATATGAAGCACCTAAATTTGAAAAATCAGTTACATATGCTACATGTAACAATAGTGAAAATTTACCATTAGAAATGGTGTTAGGAAAATCAAATGGAAAGGATCTTGCATATATTAAAAAGTATGGTAGAATTTTCTTGGAAGAAACATCTACTGGCTATATTGGTGAAAACAATAATTTTGAAATTATAAAAAATGATGATGGTACTTTAACTGTTAAAACTAATGTTTTAATGATAGATGTTAATTATATTTCGCCTAAGGAAGCACCAGAAAAAAATACTTTCTATCATTCTTATGGAGGTTATTTACACTCTCATATATATCCTAAATTGGATAAGGGATTAATTGAAATTGCAAACGTTGATTATGAAGTTAAACAAGGTCAATCAAAAAATTTATATAGAGAAAAAAATGATAAATTTTCTGTATTATTTATACCAACTATGAAATATGGAAATAAACAAGATTTGATACCTGGATTAGTAGAATTAAAATTTAATACAAAATTATGTCAAATAAAATAAAAAAGTTAAAAAGGAGCCAATTGGCTCCTTTTTGGTTATAATTTATTCTTACAATCTCCTGTTGTAATGAATTCTTGTAAATTTTCATAAGTTGTTTCTATCATATTAGTTACTGCTTCATCAGTGAATGAACCTAAATGAGGAGTTAATAATACTTTTGGATAAAGATTTGTTAATTCTTCAAATAGTTCGTTTGGAATAGTTTTTCCTGTAAAGTCTTTAAAGAATAATTCAGATTCATTTTCTAAAGTATCTATACCTGCTCCAGCAAGTTTACCTGATTTAATACCGTCTATGATGGCTTGAGTAGACATAGTTTCACCACGTCCAGTATTAATTAAGATAGAATTATTTTTCATTTTTTCTACGAATTCTTTAGTTACAAGTTTTCCATTTTCTTTAATAAATGGAACATGTAATGAGATTATATCGCTTTCTTTAATTAAAGTTTCTAAATCTACTTGAGTTACTGTATCTTCTATATCTTCTTTTTTAAATACGTCAAATCCTAATACATTTGCTCCTAAACCTTTGAATAATTTAGCTGCTGTAAATCCTATTTTACCAAGACCTATTATTCCTACTGTACAGTTTCTGATTTCTCTAGAGAACATACTTGATGTTACTCTGAAATCTTTATTACCACAGTTTGAAGTCATTAATGCAGTGTTTCTTAATAACATCATTGCAAGAGTAACTGCAAGTTCAGCTATAGCATTAGGAGAATAAAATGGAACATAAGCCATTTGCATTCCTAATTCTTTAGCATAATTGATATCTATGTGGTTAACTCCAACTGTTCTAGTTAAAACATATTTAACACCACACTCTTTATAAATATCAAGATTTTCTTTGTTCGCCCAACAATTACCTCTTAAGATTACTGCATCATAACCTTTAGCCATTTCAGCAGTTTCTTTAGTATTAAGATATTCAGGTATACATGTAATTTCAAAATTAAATTTTTCATTTAATTCATGGAAGAACTTTTCTTCAACGTCTCTTACACCATAACATAAAACTTTCATTTAATTCCTTCTTTCTATTATATTATCCCAGCTGCGTGTGTAGCTGCAAGAATTAATATCCATAAGATTATTGCGAAAATTGCAAATACTGTATTTACTAATGAAATATTAGATGAAAGCACTGCTTCTTTTTCAAATTTAATTGCATAAGCAACGGCTACTGTAGCAGGTGGTGTTGCAAGCATTATAATAATAGCTGCAATAGCTTCATAAGTAAATGTGATTCCAAATTTGTTTAATACTACTAAAATTACAAAGAATAATGCAGGTATTAATAATAATTTGTTAAATGCATAAACTAATGTTAATTTTTCTTTTAATGCTTCTTTTAATGATATTTGAGCTAAAGTCATACCTATTGCAAGCCATGCAAGTGGTGATGATAATGTAGCTAAATAATTTATACCATTGAATAACCAAGGTAAAGTTTTGTCTATTCTAAAAATAGAAATACTTTTTGCAATCATTTCTCCAGTTTTTGCATCTTTAACCATGATGCTTGTTTGTGGCATTGCTGATTGGAATATCCATAAAAATAATCCTAAAAAAGTTGCAATTATGATAGGGTTAGCAAAAATTTGTTTTAAGTTTTTCTTATCAAATTTTGCGCCACTCATAACTATTAGAGCGTAAGAATAAAGAAATACTCTATAAGCTATATTGAATACATTAGCATAAAGAGTTCCTTCGTTACCAAATAATCCATTAATTATAGGGATCCCAAAGAAAGTAGTAGATCCAAAAGCTGTTAATACAACTAAAGCATCTTTTAAATCTCCTTTTTTGTTTGCATATAATGCTTTACCAATTAAGATTAATAAAATATATGCTACAAAACCAAATACTAACACATTAATTCCTGTAGTATAAGTTTTCTCGCTGATATCTGCTAAGAAAGCTTTGAAAGCTAATGCAGGTAATGCAGCACTTAGTAAAATTGAACTTAATACTTTTGAAGCATGTTCATTTACTATTTGTTTTTTTCTTAAATAATACCCTAAAAGTATTATAAAAATTGTTGAAAAGATAGCTGATAAAAATTTATCGTTTAAGACTACCTTTAAGTTTTCTAATAACATTTTTTACCTCCAAGTTTTGTTTTAAAGATTTATTTTATCATAATAAATTGTAAAAATCAAGTAGAAATGGTATAATGTTATAGGTGATAAGATGGAAAAGAAAATTAGTTTTTTAAAATTATTCACAAGTCTATTTATTATTAATTCCATAACATTTGGAGGAGGATATACGATTATACCGATAATAAAAGATGAGTTTGTTGAAAAAAATAATGCGATTACTGAAGAAGAAATGATTAAAATAGTAACACTTGCACAATCTATACCGGGAGTAATGACAATATCAACTTCATTTTTAGTAGGTTATTACACTAAAGGTTTTTTAGGTGCAATTGTAGCTGTTGCAGCTTCTATATTACCATGTATAATAGTGATATCTTTAATTGCGTTTAGTTATAGTAAAGTTATAGAAAAAATATATATACAAAAGGCGTTGAAAGGTATTAGTGGAGCTATTATTGCAATGTTGTTTTATACTTTATATAACATGTTTGTTAAACAATTAAATACAAAGAAAAAAGTTTTTTATGTAAGTATTAATATATTAGTGTTAATATTATCTTTAATATTTAAATTAGAGTTAGTATATATATTAATAATATGTGCATTTCTTGGTTTGTGGAAGAATAGAGGTGAAATATAATGTTGTTTAAATTATATTTGGCTTTCTTTAAAATAGGAATGTTTGCTTTTGGTGGAGGATATGTAATTTTACCCTTAATAGAAGAGTTTATTGTAAAAAAATATTCGTGGTTAACTAGTGCTACTTTAATAGATATTATTTCGATATCTCAAGTTACACCTGGACCTATAGCAATTAATGCTGCAACATTTATTGGGATGACTAATAAAGGTATATTAGGTTCAATTATTGCAACTGTGGGAGTAGTAAGTCCTCAAATTATATTACTTACAATTTTTATAAACTATATAGGATTAGAAAATAAAATGATGATGAAAATGATAGATGGGATTAAGCCAGCAACTATTTCCCTAATTTTTATTGCTACATTAAATATATTGAAAAAAAGTATGTTTATAGATTGGACTATTTCTTTTAAAGTTGAGTATATTTCCCTAATTTGTTTTGTAATATCAATAATACTGATAAAATTAAAAATAAAAATGAGGAATATAATTATTGTTTGTGCAATAATTTCATTGTTCTTATAGAAAGTTCAAAAACTAGTAAAATCGTAAATTTTAAAAAAATAAAAAAAATTTTCAAAAAACACTTGACTTATTTTTTTGGTTATGGTATTATAATCCTTGTCAGTAGATGACAAGGAAAAACTAAAACGATTTGGGCCCTTCGTCTAGTGGTCAGGACATTAGGTTTTCATCCTAAAAACAGGAGTTCGATTCTCCTAGGGCCTACCAAATTAGTTTAGTTATAAATGGTCGCATAGCTCAGTTGGGAGAGCACCTGCCTTACAAGCAGGGGGTCACTGGTTCGAGCCCAGTTGTGACCACCATTTATGGAGGTGTAGCTCAGTTGGTTAGAGTGCTTGCCTGTCACGCAAGATGTCGCGAGTTCGAGTCTCGTCACTTCCGCCATTTTTTTTTGAAAACAATTTATATATTTGCCGCTTTAGCTCATTAGGTAGAGCAGCTGACTTGTAATCAGCAGGTGATTGGTTCGAATCCGATAAGCGGCACCATCGTGGCGAGATACCCGAGTGGCCAAAGGGAGCAGACTGTAAATCTGCCGGCTCAGCCTTCGAAGGTTCGAATCCTTCTCTCGCCACCATTTTTTTATATTTTAGGAGGAAAGATGGTTAGAAAATTAAAAGGTGCACAATCAGGTGCAAGTAGCCAATCAGACATAATTAAAAAAGCACAAGCTATGCAAGAAAGAATGTTACAAATTCAAGAAGGATTAAAAGATTTATTTGTTGAAGAAACAGTTGCAGGAGGATTAGTTACTGTTAAAGCAAATGGACAAAAAGACATAGTAGAAATCAAAATTTCTCAAGACATCATAAATGATGCAGCAGAAGAAAAAAATCCAGATGAATTATCAGCTTTAGTATTATCTGCAGTTAATGGTGCAATGAAAAAAGCTGAAGAATTAGCTGAAAGAGAAATGAGTGTTGTTACTGGTGGAGTAAGCATTCCAGGATTATTTTAAATAAAAAAAGTATAATATTTAGACTCGAGTTTCTCGAGTCTTTTTTCTTGTAAAGAATTATCAATTATGATACAATATATTACTAGAGGAGGATTGATAATATATGAGAAAAAGTAAAATTAATAGTCCAAAAAATGATAAAGTAGAAGAAGTTATAGATAAAAATGAGTCTTTTAAAACTAAATTAATACTATTAATTTCTTTTGTTTTACCATTCTTTGGTCCGTATATAATTTATTTTAGTAGAGCAAATCTTCCGAAGAGAACCAAATTTATACTTGTACAGATTTTAAATAAAGCATTTACAATGACGCTAGTATATCTTGTTTTAATGATGGTTTCTAAAAACTTATTATTAAAAAATGGAGATCCTGCGATGTTTCAAAAGATATGGACTTTCATGTTCTTTTTATTTGTAAGCTCTATGGTGATACAAGCTGTTAAATCTGTTCAATGGTTAAAAGGATATGATGTTAAATACAAATATATATTGAAGCTGTTTAAGGAGGAATATTAATATGGATAAATATAATCCACTTGATATAGAACAAAAATGGTATAAAATATGGGAAGAAAAAGGATATTTTAAACCATCTAAAGATGAGACAAGACCATCTTATAGTATAGTTATCCCACCACCAAATGTTACTGGTGTTTTACATATGGGACATGTACTTAATAATACAATACAAGATGTTGTTGTAAGATACAAGAGAATGAAAGGTTATGATACTTTATGGCAAACAGGGACTGACCATGCTGGTATCGCAACTCAAAACGTTGTTGAAAGAAAACTTGCTAAAGATAATTTAAGAAAAGAAGATTTAGGAAGAGAAGAATTCATTAAAAGAGTATGGGAATGGAAAGAAGAACATGGTGGAATCATAACAAAGCAACAAAGAAGAATAGGAAACTCTGTTGATTGGGAAAGAGAAAGATTCACCATGGATGAAGGACTTTCTGAAGCAGTAAGAGAAGTATTTGTTACTTTATACAATCAAGGATTAATATATAAAGGTGAATACATGGTTAACTGGTGTCCTAGATGTACTACAGCTTTAGCTGATGATGAGATAGATCATATAGATAAAGAAGGAAACATTTGGGAAATTAGATATCCATTAAAAGATGAAGAAGGATATTTAGTAGTTGCTACAACAAGACCTGAAACTATGCTTGGAGATACAGGGGTTGCTGTAAATCCAGAAGATGAAAGATATATGCATTTAATAGGTAAAACTGCAATATTACCATTAATGAATAGAGAAATACCTATAGTTGCAGATAACTATGTAGATAAAGAATTTGGTACAGGAGTAGTTAAAATGACTCCAGCTCATGATCCAAATGACTTTGAAGTTTCAAAAAGAACTGGTCTTGAAATCATGAATGTATTTACTAAAGATGCAAAAATCAATGAGCTTGGTGGAAAATATCAAGGTATGGATAGATTTGAAGCAAGAAAAGCTATATTAAAAGATTTAGAAGAAGCTGGTCTTTTAGTAGGAGTTAAAAAACATAATCATGCTGTAGGACATTGTTATCGTTGTAAAACAGTTATAGAACCAAGAATTTCTGACCAATGGTTTGTTAGAATGGAACCACTAGCTAAAAGAGCATTAGAAGTTGTTAGAAATGGTGAAATAAAATTAACACCTAAGAGAATGGAAAAAAGATACTATAACTGGCTTGAAAATATTAGAGACTGGACTATAAGTAGACAAATTTGGTGGGGACACAGAATACCTGCTTACTATACACCAAATAATGATTTAATAGTTGCAAAAAATCTTGAAGATGCGCAAAAAATATGTGTTGAAAGATATGGAAAAGAAATGGAATTAAGAGAAGAAACTGATGTACTTGATACATGGTTCTCATCTGCACTTTGGCCGTTTTCAACTATGGGTTGGCCAGAAAAAACTAGAGATTTAGAGAGATATTTCCCTACAGATTTACTAGTTACAGGAGATGACATTATTTTCTTCTGGGTTGCTCGTATGATAATGATGAGTTTACATTTCTTAGATCAAATACCATTTAAAGAAGTTTACTTTACTGGAATAATTAGAGATGAAATAGGTAGAAAAATGTCTAAATCATTAGGTAATGCACCAGATACTTTAGGTATTATTGATAAATATGGAGCAGATGCTGTAAGATTTAGTTTCATGTATAATACTAGCCAAGGTCAAGATATATTATTCTCAGAAAAATTGCTTGAAATGGGACTTACATTTGCTAATAAAATATGGAATGCTTCAAAATTTGTAATTTCTAATTTAGAAGGATTTAAAGAAGATATTTCAGTACTTGATTTAGACTTTAAATTAGAAGATCAATGGATACTTTCTAAATTACAATTAGCTGCAAGAAATATTAATAAGGAAATGGAAGAATATAATATTGATACATCTGCTAAGATTGCATATGAATTCTTTAGAAATGATTTCTGTGATTGGTATTTAGAAATAGCTAAAACTAGAATTTATGGAATTGAAGAAAATGATGCAGATAGACAGACTGCTCAATGGATATTAAGGCATGTTCTTGATAATGGATTAAGATTATTACATCCATTTATGCCATTTGTTACAGAAGAAATTTGGCAAAAAGTTAAAACATATGGAGAGACTATAATGTTGGTTGAGTATCCTGAAGAAGATAAAGGATTACTAAATATGGAAGCTATTAAAGAGTTTGATTACTTAAAAGATACAGTATCTTCAATAAGAAATATTAGAGCAGAAAACAATATATCACCAGCTAAGAAAATAGAGATAATAATTGATAGTGAAGATGAAAATGAAAAAGCATTATTAATTAATAATCCTAAGATACTTGATAAACTGGCTAATGTTGAAAGTATTAAAGTATTAACTGAAGTACCAAAAATGGCAGGATTTAGAGTAGTTGGTAATACTAAAGTATATGTTTCTCTAGAAGGATTAATTGATGTTGATAAAGAAATTAAGAAATTAAATAGAGAAATTGAAAAAGTAAAAAAAGAACTTGATAGAACGCTTAATAAGTTATCTAATGAAGCATTTGTTGCAAAAGCCCCTAAAAACGTTATTGACAAGGAAAATGCAATAAAAGAAGAATTAGAAGGAAAACTAAAAAAATTACTTGATAATATTGATGTTTACAAAAAATAGTGGACTTTTTTAAAAAAATGTTGTATACTATCATTGAAAATATATAAAAAGAAAAATTTAGGAGGATAAGATGAAAAAGGCATTTTTAATGTTAACTGCTTTAGCTTCATTAAACGCTGTTGCTGGAGTTGAGTTACAAATTAAAGGTGGATACGATGTATTCAGAAGACAATCAATTACTGATAAATTCTTTCATGATCAATCAAACGATTTAGAAAGAGGATTTGTAGTAAATGCAGAATTATTCCCAATTAATCAATATAAAGTTGAAGTTGGGGTAGGAGCAGAGTATAATTTCTCTGACAAAACAGCAGGATATGGATTCCAAAAATGGTCAGATGTTGATAAAACAATAGTTGCAAAAGACGCTGCTAACAAATATCACCATGTACCAGTTTATGCTGTAATTAAAGCTAATGTATTACAATTAGAAACAGGAGATGCACCTCTTGCAATAGTTGGGAAATTAGGATATGGATTTGTAAGAAAACATGGAGAAACTGATGCTAAAGGATCAGGTGGATTATACTATGCAGTGGGATTAAATGGAGAATACGGACCATTTGTTGTAGAAGCATTAGCATCTAGAACACATTTAATGGTTAAACCAACTAATGGTGGAGAATTATTTAGTGTAAATAATTCAAGCGTTATAAATAAAGTTGGATTAACTGCAGGATTAAGATTAGGTCAATTAGATAAACCTATGGCTGAAGAACCTGTATTACCAATGGTTCCAGAAAAACCAATGGTTCAAGAAAAACCAATGGTTCAAGAAAAACCAGTAGAAGAGGTTAAAGTTGTTGAAAAGGTTGTAGAAAAGGTTGTAGAAAAAATCGTAGAAGTTAAAGTTCCAGTTTATGTAGAACCAAAAGTTAAAAAAATAGAGTTAAGTGCAGATACATTATTCAAATTTGACAAATATAAATTAGAAGATATGTTACCTGCAGGTAAAGCTGAAATCGTTGACTTAGTTAAAAAATTAGGAACTGATTATGTAAGATTAGATAGAATTGATTTAATTGGACATACAGATAGATTAGGAAGCGACAGCTATAACATGGCTTTAGGATTAAGACGTGCTCAAACTGTTAGAGCTTACTTACAAGAATTAGGTGTAACAACTCCAATTACTGTTGCAAGTAAAGGTGAAAGAGAACCTAAAGTAAATTGTCCAGGATCAAAAGCTACAGATGAATTAAAACAATGTCTATTACCAAACAGACGTGTTGAAATTAATTTAACTGGATTAGAAATTCAATATTTAGAACAAAAATAAATTTAAATAATTAAAGCAGGAAATTATTTCCTGCTTTATTATTCTATAGGAAATTAGAATTCTAATAAGATGTATATAATTTTATTGATTAATGTAAAAAAAAGTTACAGTTTATAAAAAATAAAATTAATAAGTAAATTTGAATAATACAAAAATACCTATTTAAATAATAGGCCATTAGGGTTATAGAATTTATGAATAGGTCGTCCAATAGCAGAAGAAACAAAAAGTTCATAAACTTCAAGCTTAATACTGCATAAAAGGATCAAAGCCCCAAATAGATTTAAAGTTCTTTCTAAAAAGAGAAGGAACTTTTTTAAGTTTAGACTTAAATAAAGTAAGAGCTAACTTTAACTTACTAGATTTTCTTCTAGCATAGAAACCAAATCTATTAATCATCTTAAAATGTTTATAAGGTAAATGAAAAAGTAATTTAGTAACAAAATCTTGAATAGATAAAGTTTTATAAGTAATTTCTTTATTATTAGCTAAATCATTAAACATAAAAGTGAGAATATTTTTATTAAGATTAATATCAACAATTTTATACTCAGCAATAGGAACTCTAGCTAAATATCTACCAAGGTATTTAATAATACCTTTAGTGTTATTAACATCATTATCACCAACATTAAAGAAGAATCTAACATCTTCTTTAATCATTTTAGAAGTCATATTTAAAGCATTATTGATTAGCAATAGAATTAACATGAAAATAATTAAGTTTTTTAAAGATAAAATTTTTGTTTAATCCCCCAAGAGAAACGATATAAATGACATCAGAATCAGTAAAGAATTTATTATTAGATTTAGGTATATATATTTTTCTTTTCTTTTTATCATGAATATTATGGAATTGATATTTGAAAATATTATTAATATCAGCAGCTAATTTAGAAAGAATAGTTTTATCATAAGCAATAAATTTTCTAAATTGTTGAGGAATAGTAAAAAGAACATGTCTATGAGGAATATTAATTAATTGATTAGTGATGGAGTTAGTCCATTTAATATAGTAATAATAACCACAAGAATTACATAATCTAGATTTACAAGTAAGTTTCATTTTATGTTAAAAGTTACAGATATGACATCTAGATGAATTTGATTTTAGATGTCATGTTTATCACTCCTTTCTGTTAGTTTTGTTTGGTGATTAAATTATACAGAAAAGAAAGAGGTGATTTAAGGGATTTTTTAAAATCTCGAATCACCTTTTTTTATCTTTGTCGTTATATTTTTGTAACAAAATATATTGACATAAAAAACTAAAAATGATATAATTAATTAATAAATTATTAAAACAAGGGGGTATCTCATGGCTAAAAAAGAAAATGTTACAGTAAATGAAGATAAACTTAAAGGACTTAAAATTGCATTAGACCAAATTACTAAGGAATATGGTGAAGGTTCTATAATGAAACTTGGTGAAAACAAGAAAATGGACGTTAAAGCTATTTCTACTGGAAGTATAAATATAGATTTAGCTTTAGGTATAGGTGGAGTACCAAGAGGAAGAATTATTGAAGTTTATGGTGCTGAATCTTCGGGTAAAACAACTATTGCGTTACATATTATTGCACAAGCACAAAAAAATGGTGGTCTTGCTGCATTTATAGATGCTGAACATGCACTTGATCCAGTATATGCAAAAGCATTAGGAGTAGATGTTGATGAATTATTAATATCACAACCTGATACTGGGGAACAAGCTTTAGATATTGCAGATACTTTAGTAAGAAGTGGTGCAGTTGATGTTGTTGTAGTGGATTCAGTTGCTGCATTAGTTCCTAAAGCTGAAATTGAAGGAGAAATGTCTGATCAACAAATGGGTCTTCAAGCAAGACTTATGTCTAAAGCTTTAAGAAAGTTGACTTCAAGTATTTCTAAATCAGATACTGTAATGATATTTATTAACCAAATAAGAGAGAAAATTGGAGGATTTTCATTTACGCCAGGAGTTCAGACAACTACATCTGGAGGAAGAGCTTTAAAATTCTTCTCAAGTGTTAGAATGGAAATTAAAAAAGGTTTATCTATTAAACAAGGTGAAGAAGTAATAGGTACTGAAACTATTGCTAAGATAACTAAGAACAAAGTAGCACCTCCACATAAAGAGGCAAAATTTGCTATCTTATATGGTAAAGGTATTTCACATATAACAGAAGTATTTGATTTAGCTTTAGAATTCGATATATGTAAGAAGAGTGGTTCATGGTTTAGCTTTGGAACTGAAAAATTAGGACAAGGTAAAGTAAATGTTGAGAATTTACTTGCTGAAAATCCAGAGCTATTTACAAAAATAGAAGAAGAAGTAATGGCTAAATTAAATGATCCAGAATTTTTAAGATCAAAAAAAAGATAGTTAATGAAAAAAATAGATAAGATAATAAGAAATAAGATATATATGCAAGATGGAGAAGTAATAGATATTAATTTAGATATTAAATCAATGTTTAAATTAAAAAACAATATGGATATTACAGATATTTATAATGATATAATATTTGAATCTATGAAATCTAAAGCTATATATCTTATTTCTATAAAAGATAGAACTATATTTGAATTAAAACAAAAGCTAAAAGAAAAATACTCTAAAGAAAATCATGATAATATATCAAAAGTAGTAGATGTATTACAAAGTTTAAATTTGCTTGATGATTTATCTTTTGCAAAAAAATATATAAATATTAACTCTAAATATGGTGTTAATAAGCTAAAATCTAAACTATTAACTAAAGGTGTTAATTTCGAAAATATTAATAAAGCAGTTGAATCAATAGATTTAAAAGATAATCAAGAATATGAGATAAAAAAAATAATGTCAAAGAATATAGGTATAGATAGACAAAAACTTTTTAGGAAATTAATAAATAAAGGTTTTGAATATCAAAGTATTTTATGTTGTTTAAATTGTGAGGTGGATGAATGAAAATAGTGTTAGCAACTAAAAATGAGGGTAAACTAGAAGAATTTAGAGCTATGTTCAAAGATTTAAATATAGAAATAGTCTCTGAAAAAGAATTTAATGTAGGAGAAGTAGTTGAAGATGGTTCTACATTTGAGGAGAATTCTTTAATAAAAGCAAAAACAGTAAGTGAAATTTCAGGATTACCAGCAATGGCAGATGATTCTGGTTTATGCATAGATGCTTTAGATGGAAAGCCAGGTATACATACTGCTAGATGGTTTACTGAATATGATAGTTATGATGATAGATGTAAAAAAATGATAGAAAAAGTAAATGAAAAAAATAGTACAAGAGATGCCAAATTTGTTTCTGTAATTACACTTTATTTTCCAAATGGAGAAACACATGTATTTAGGGGAGAAACTGAAGGGAGTATTTCTTATGAATTAAAAGGGAATTTAGGTCATGGATATGATCCAATATTCTATTCTAAAGATTTAAAAATGAATTTTGGTGAAGCAGGTATTGAACTTAAAAATACAGTTAGTCATAGAGGGCGTGCTTTCCAAAAATTAAGAGAATTTTTCAAAAATATGTAGAGGATAAATTATGTATTCAAAAATATATGATTCGCTTGAGGAATTTGATTTAAAAACTCTAAAAAGTGATAAGAAAAAAACTAAAATTAAAGCACTAGAAAAGTTAGGAATACACAGTCTTTATGACTTAGTGTATTTTTTTCCACGTACTTATGAAAATAAGGCAAAGTTTAAACCAATATCAACATTGATAGATGGTGAAAATGCGATAATAGAAGGGAAAATACTGACAATATCTAATGCTTTTTTTAGTAAAAGAAAAATGACTAAAGTATTATTTACAGATGATGAAGGTGTAATTGAATTAGTTTGGTTTAATTCTCCATATATTTCTAGAGCACTTGAGGTAGGAATGGAATTAAGGATTACAGGAAAAATTAGAAGAGGAAGAAGTTTACAAATTGTAAATCCAAGCTACACAAAAATTAACGATAGAAATAGAGCTGTAGCTTTAAACGAAGAAGATAAATTAGATTCGGTTTACCCTTTAAGTAGTGGAATAGATCAAAAGAATATGAAAAAAATTGTTGAAGAAGCACTTAGAAAATATTTGTTTCTTTTTGAGGAGAACTTACCACAAAAATATATTTTAGATAATAAGCTAATGAGTAGAACTAAAGCTATAGTTAATATTCATTTTCCGAGAGATAATCATATGTATGAAGAAGCTAAAAGAAGAATACTCTATGAAGAGGCATTGATACTTGAGATGAAAATTTTAAAGAATAGATACAATGAAAATATGAAAAATTCTAATTTATATTTTTTAGATGATAATAAAGATTTAGTAAAACAATATATTTCAGGGCTAAAGTTTGAATTAACTAAAGATCAAAAAAAGATTATTGGAGAGATATATAAGGAATTAAATAATGGTAAGGTTATAAATAGATTAATTCAAGGAGATGTAGGTTCAGGTAAGACAATCATATCTTTAATACTGTTACTATATATGGCAGAAAATAATTATCAAGGTGTAATTATGGCACCTACTGAAATACTTGCAACACAACATTATTTAGAAGTTGTTAAAGAGTTTGAAAAATTAAATATCCATGTAGGATTATTAACTGGCTCAGTAAAAGGAAAGAAAAAAGAAAAATTATATAAAGATGTAGAAAATGGAAAAATTGATATTTTAATTGGAACTCATTCATTGCTTGAAGATAATTTGAAGTTCAATAAACTTGGATTAATAATAATAGATGAACAACATAAATTTGGTGTTGATCAAAGAAATAAGATAAGAGATAAAGGAATATATTCTAACTTAATAGTAATGAGTGCAACACCTATTCCAAGGTCATTAGCATTAACGATTTATGGAGATTTAGATGTATCTGTATTAACTACAATGCCACTTGGAAGAAAACCAATTAAAACTAAATGGATAAAAAATTCTAAAGAAGAAAAAGCAATGTATGAGTTTATTGATAAGAAAATTAAAGAAGGAAGACAAGTATATGTTGTCTCTCCTTTAATTGAACAGAGTGATAAATTAAATATTTCTTCAGCAGTAGAAACATATGAACAATATTGTGAAAAATTCTCTAACTATAAGGTAGGTCTTTTACATGGAAAAATTAAAGCAAAAGAAAAAGATGAAATAATGAATGAATTTAAAAAAGGAAGAATAGATATATTAGTTTCTACAACAGTTGTTGAAGTGGGAGTTAATGTACCTAATTCAAGTATAATAGTAATATTAAATTCAGAAAGATTTGGACTTTCATCATTACATCAATTAAGAGGTAGAGTAGGAAGAGGAGAACATGCTTCATATTGTTTCTTAATTTCTGAAACAAAAAATGATGTGAGTCAAAAAAGATTACAAGTAATGGAAGGTACTTTGGACGGATTTAAAATAGCTGAAGAAGATTTAAAGTTAAGAGATACAGGAGAAATATTTGGATTAAAACAAAGTGGGATATCAGAACTTAAATTACTGGATATAGTTACTAACATTAAAGAAATATCAATAGCTAAAGAATTTACAAATAAATATTTATATAATAATTTTGGATTAATAAGAGATGAAAATTTAAAAACTGATGTTGAAAAAATATACGTCAAATAAAAAAAATTGATAAATATTGATATTTATTGATTTTTTTGCTATAATATTTGAGAATGTGAAAACAAAAATTTAGGAGGCAAAAATGAAAAAAATATTATCAGCAGGATTGATACTAGCATCTTTAGGATTGTTAATATCATGTACACCTAGGAAATCAAAATCAGAAAAAGTTCAAGAAGTTAATTTAAATTTCCCTATGGAATATAAAAATGATGCAGCAGTAGTAGAAGGAGCAACTTATACTATAGGTATGGTTACATCTTCACCATTTAAAGGAATATTTTCTCCAGTACATTATCAAGATAATTTAGATGGAAATATAATCCAATTAACAAATGAAGAAATTATATGGAAAAATGAAGATTTTGAATTATTAAACGTTGAAGGTGGAATGGCAACATTATCATTAGATACAGAAAAAAATGAAATTATTATTAAATTTAGAGAAGGATTAAAATGGTCAGATGGACACCCAATGGGAGTAGATGATTTAATTTATACATATGAAGTAATTGGACATCCAGATTATAATGGTGTAAGATTTTCTCAAGAAGATCATTATTCGATTATAGGAATGAAAGAATATAATGAAGGAAAAGCTGCTACAATTTCAGGTTTAGAAAAAGTTTCTGATACAGAGTTAAGAATACATGTAACTGAAATTAGTTCAAAAGTAGTTACAGGTGGAGGACAATTAGGTGGAGTTTCTCAATTAATGCCTAAACATTACTTATCAGAAATACCAGTTAAAGATTTAGAATCATCTGATAAAATTAGAAAACATCCTTTATCAAATGGACAATTTGTAATTAAAAATATAATTCCTGGAGAATCAGTAGAATTAGTTCCAAATGAACACTACTATTTAGGAAAATCAACTCTAGAAAAAGTTATAGTTAAAACATTAACGCCACAATTAGCAGTTGAAGCAATTAAAAATGGAGATTTCTTCACATACTGGGATTTACCAGGAGATTCTTATGAAAAATATAAAGAATTAGATAACTTAGTAGTATTAGGAAGACCCGACTTATATTTACAATATTTAGGATTTAATTTAGGACATTTTGACCAAGAGAAAAATCAAAACGTTATGGATAGAGAAACTCCATTACAAGACATAAAAGTTAGACAAGCATTATCTTATGCATTAAATATTGATGAAGTTGCACAAGCATATTACAATGGGTTAAGACAAAGAGCAAATGGACAAACACCACCTATATTTAAAAAATATTATGATTCTTCATTAGAAGGATATCCATATAACCCTGAAAAGGCAAAAGAATTATTAAAAGAAGCAGGATATGAAGATACAAATAATGATGGAATTGTAGATAAAGATGGTAAAAACTTAGAATTATATTTTGCAACTATGGCTGGATCAGATGTTGCTGAACCAATTTCACAAGCATTCTTACAATACTGGAAAGAAATAGGAGTTAATGTTACATTAACTACTGGAAGATTATTAGACTTTAATTTATTCTATGATAAAGTACAAGCTAATGAAGATGATATAGACATTTATATGGCAGCATGGGGAGTAGGAACTTCATTAGATCCAGCTTCTTCTAAAGGAAGAAGTGCTCAATTTAATATGACTCGTTTCGTAAGTGAAGAAAATGATAAATTATTAGCGGCAATTTCAGATCCTAAAGGAATCTCAGATCCTACATATAAAGCAGATGCATATAAAGCATGGCAAAAATATTATGTAGAACAAGCTGTAGAGGTGCCTATAATGTTCAGATATAAAGTTACACCAATTAACAAAAACATTAAACAAGAAAATTTATATACAGATTCTGCAAGATCAACTTTCCCAATTGAAGTTGTAGATTCTATGCCTTTAAAAGCAACTAAATAATAAAACAACAAAACATGTACTATAAACTAAATATAGGTATATAGTACATGTTTTTTATATAATTATAAAAAAATTTTTAATTATATATATAATAAGAGAATAGAATTTTGATATGGGAGTAAAAAGATTTTAAATATTAAAGTATATAAAGGGAATGTAGTTATGTCTATAGAATATAAAAATTAAAAAGAAGGAATTTTAAAATATAAAAAAATATATATATGAAGTTATAAAAATAGAAAATTAAGAAAAAAGTAAAGAAATAAGTGCTAAAATCTAGCTAAAATGTTTTATTTACTATAAAAATTAAAACATATACTAAATATATTTGTATAATAAATAATATATATTTGCTAAATGTTTAAAAGGATGTTATACTAAGTCAACATAAAAAATAAAAATTAAAAATAAAACAAATATTTAGGAGGAAAAAATGGAAAAAATATTATCAGCAAGTTTAATACTTGCAAGTTTAGGGTTACTAGTGTCGTGTGGACCTGGACAAGCTAAATCAGAAACAGGGGGAGATGCTGGAATAAGTTTAAATTTCCCGATAGAATACAAATCAGATGGAATAGTTGATGAAACAGCTGAATATAAAATCGGTTTAATTATGTCATCACCATTTAAAGGAGTTTTATCACCTTTACATTATCAAGATGGATATGATTCACATTTAATTAATTTAATAAGTGAAGAAATTTTCTGGAAAAATGGAGATTTTGAAATTTTAGAAAGTGAAGGTGGAGTAGCCACTTTAAAACTTGATTTAGAAAAAAAACAAGTAATTATTAAATTTAAAGAAGGGTTAAAATGGTCAGATGGTCATCCATTAGGAGCAGATGATTTAATTTATACAATAGAAGTTTTAGGACATAAAGATTATACTGGAATAAGATATGATGAATCAGAGCACGGACAAATAGTTGGTATGAGTGAGTATCATGCTGGAACTGCAGATAAAATTTCAGGAATAACAAAAGTATCTGATACTGAAGTAGTTATTCAATTAAAGGAAAATAATCCTAAAGTAGTAACGGGTGGTGGACCATTAACAAGTATTTCACAATTACTACCAAAACATTATTTATCAGATGTTGCTATGAAGGATTTAGAATCTTCAGATAAATTAAGAAAAAATCCTATTTCATATGGTAAATTTGTTGTTAAAAATGTTATTCCTGGAGAAGCATTAGAATTAGTTCCAAATGAATATTATCATTTAGGTAAGCCAAAAGTATCAAAAGTTATTTTAAAAACTTTAACTCCACAGCTTGCAGCAGAGAGTATGAAACAAGGAGAGTATCATGAGTATTTAGAAGTTCCACAAGATGCATATGATAAATATATAAATTTTGATAACCTAGCAGTAGTAGGAAGACCTGCTCTTTATTATTCATATTTAAGTTTTAATTTAGGGCATAGAGATAACGAGAAAAAAGAAAATATAATGGATAGAGATACACCATTACAGGATATTAATTTAAGAAAAGCAATTGCGTATGCAATGAATGTTGATGAGGCAGCAAAAGCATTTTATAATGGATTAAGATCAAGAGCAAATGGTCAAACACCACCTATATTTAAAAAATTCTATGATCCAACAAATACTGGATATGAATATAATCCTGAAAAAGCAAAACAATTATTAGAAGAAGCAGGGTATAAAGATAGTGATGGAGATGGATTTGTAGATAAAGATGGTAAGAAGTTAACATTAAAATTTGCTACTATGGCTGGTTCAGATGTTGCTGAACCTTTAGCACAATTTTGGTTACAAAATTGGAAAGAAGTTGGAATAGATGTTGAATTAACTAATGGAAGATTACTAGAATTCCAATTATTCTATGAAAAAGTACAAGCAAATGATGATGATATAGATATTTATGCAGCTGCATGGGGAGTAGGTTCTTCTTTAGATCCTGCACAAACTACTTCAAGAAATGCTGAATTTAATATGAATCGTTTCGTAAGTGAAGAAAATGATAAATTACTTGCTGCAATTTCAGATCCAAAAGGGTTAGAAGATCCTAACTATAAAGCAGAAGCATATAAAGCATGGCATAAGTATTATTTAAGTCAAGCAGTAGAAATACCTCTAATGTTTAAGTATGAAGTAAGACCAGTAAATAAAGCGGTTAAGAGCTATAATTTACATACTGATGATGAAAGAGCATTAAAATTTGAAGGTGTAATAGGAGCACCAGTAAAAGCGTCAAACTAAATATTTGTTTTCATAAAAAAAACACCTGATTTTCAGGTGTTTTTATTTTTAAATATTAATAAACTAATTTGGCATAATAATATACCTGTTAGAGATAAAATTAAAGTTATTATGAAAATAGTTTTATTAATTTCAATTCCAAATAATCCATTCGGAAATTTTAAAGGTATTATTTTGTGTATACTATCTCCGAAGTATATTCCAGCAGAAAAGAAAGCTTGAAATAATCCCATACTAATATTCCTAAATTCTTTATCAAAATATTGTAAAGCAATAGAAATTAATGAAGTATATATTAATCCGTATCCAAATCCATTGAAAATATATGCCATAAAAACTAAATTAGGATTATTAGTAATTATAACTATAATATAGAAAAATATGCTTGATAATATACCAAATTGCAGTACTCTTTCTATAGAATATTTTTTAATAAAGTATGTTCCAACAAGAATACTAGCTATTAGTTGAGGTGCTGCAAACATTGTATCATTATATGCTAATAGTAAAGGAATCATACCTATACTCTTGTTATAAACTATCATATTTGGCCCACTAGTAGCAAATTTAACAAAAGATTGTAAGAAAGCAATAATACAAATGTATATGAATGCTTTATTTGAAATTACTTTTTTTACCTTTTCAAAAGAAAAAGGTATTTTTTTATGTTCTATATCACTAATAAATGTTGTTAATAATAGCGTTATTATAGCTATAAATGTTGAAATTAACCATAATAATGAATAATCTTTTATTTCATTAGCTGTACCAATATATTGTACAGGAGCTGCAATAAATTCTGCAAGTAGTGGAGCTGATGCAAGTATAGATGTTGATACAGCAGCTTGTTCTTTAGCAAATGTTTCCGAAAAAATAACATTAAATATTGCAAGCATAGAAGCACATGCTCCCATTGAAAGTGATGATAAATATAATGTGTTATAATTTGGCTTAAAATATACTGATATTGAAGCTACTATCATAAACATCATACCTAACTGAATAAATAACTTTTTTCTATCCAACATATCACTAATAAAAAATAAAGGTAGTCTAAGTATAAAACTAATAAGACCATAAGCTGCAGTAATTTGTGTAGCAAGAGCTAGATTTAAACCTAATCCACCTACTTCTACAGGATCTACTGCATATGCTTTTCTATATGCTCTGATTATACTTACACTAGACCAAAATAAAACTAATATCCAGAATATTATAATTTGTTTTTTTGATAATCCATATTTTTTAGTTAAGTGATATATCAGGTATAAAATGATAATTATCATAAAAATAGATGATATAATTTTTGGATTTAACATTGTGAATCTCCTTTTTTAAATTTTACAGATTATTATACAGTTTTTTATAATTTAATTCAAGTAAGACTAGCAAAAAAAGCATAAATTTGCTAAACTTATACTAAGGAGATGTAAAGGAGAAAAAGAATGAAAAAATATATATTTATGCTACTAATCAGTTTATCAATATTCACTTTTTCTAAAGAGATAAAAGGATTTACGACATATTTAAGTGAAAATGAGCTAAAAAAAATAGCAAAACAAGAAAAAGTAAATGAATATTTAGATAAAAATTATCCAGGTAAATATTATGCAGAAATTTTAGAAAATGGGATATACATTTATCCAAGAATACAATATATTAAATTAAATTCTAAAGAATATAATATGAATAGTATTTTAAAGGCTCTGCCAGATATCTATATAGGGAAAATTTTAAGAGATGTTGATTTTTTAGTTGATCCTAAGACTACAGAACTTTTAAAAGAACAAAAAATTATGAACCTATATTACAGAGTAGTTATAGATTCTGATGGAACTGTTGGTGTAGTTATAGATGAAGTTAATGAAAATAGTGATGAAATTAAAACTGGAGTAAGTATTGATAATAAAGAAAGTATTGCAAGTTTAGAGTATACTAAGGGTAATTTTAGAGAAAATGATGTACTTGATTTTGAAACACGTATATATTTTCAAGATGTAAAAGCAGATATTAATGCAAAATATATTATGTATAATTTTAAGAGAAATGAAAAATATATTTTTAGTGGAGGGCTTGATAAAGAAGAAGGGGTATTTGTAAAAGCTGAAGCTCAAAAATATGCATTAAGTAATAAAATAAATTCATATGAATACTTTATTAAACCAGATATTAGTTTACAATATTCATATTCAGATACTCATAAAATTACAGCTAGAATGGGTATGAACTATAAGATGAAGGTAATTTCAGGCTTAAAATTAGATTTAAATACTAATATTAAATATGAAAATAGATTCCTTACAAATGACTATAACATATTCTTTGAAACAACATTAGATAGTTCACTTGACCTATCTAATAATGCAAGATTAAATAATGAGTTATACTTAAAAATTGCGACTATACCTTTACAAGAAAAATATAAAATAAAAGTATATGATGCAAAGATTATTGAAGATGATGCAATAGGAGGAGATATAGCGTTTATATTTAAGACTAATCTTGATAGCTTTAAATTATTTGATTCACAGTTATATTTCTTTAATGATTTAATAGTGTATAAAAATTATGGAAAAAAAGCAATGTTTACGGATGGTATAGGTGTAGGAATTAAGAGTAAATTCTTACCTGTTGATTTAGATGGATATGTAGGTTTTGGATTTAATTCAAATAGAAAAGTAGGAGCGCTAGGTGGACTTAGTGCAGGAATAAAATTTTAATGTGAGGTAGCAATGGAAAGTAAATTAGCAAAAATTATTGCAGATATAGAAAAAAATAATAAGGTTGATTTTAATAGTATTTTTGTAAGAAAAGATTTAAACGATTTAGATGTTTTAGGAACTATAATTTATTGTTTAAAAAACAATATAGATGATGTAAATGAATCTTATGATTTAAATTATGCAGATATTGAAAATACGTATTTTAATGATGGAGAAGTAGAAGATTACCTAAAAAACTATAATGAAAATGAAGAAGATTATTCAGATGAAGTACTTAATAGTTTTGCTAAAATAGCAATATATGAAAGTATCAAACATACTAAAATTAATTTCTCATTTAATGATGTTAAACAAGAAGCATTACTTGCTGTAATTAAATTTAAAAATGAATATTATGATAAATTTTCAAAATCATATGATATGGAATTTTTAAAAGATGTATTAAGACTTTTTGTAAGAAGAGCATTAATTAGTTATCAATATAATGAACTTTCAAATTATTCAGAACAAGAATATTTATCTTTACTATATATCAAAATCAGTAGTGAAGTAAGCGAAGGTGAAAAATTAGAAGAAGTATTACAAAGAGTAGGGATTACTAAAGAATATTATGAAGAATTAGCTAAAGTATTTGAAAATGAAGAATTCTCTTTAACTTATGATGAAATTAAAGAAGAAACTGAAAGAATAAAAAGAAAATATGAAATAGCATTAAATACAAATAGATTATCATTCCTAGAGGAAACAGTACTTTCAATGTATCTTGGTTTAGATGGGAAAAAATTAAGTGTAAATGAAATTGCAAAGAAAAATAGTACAGATAAAGTAACAATACAAGAATTAGTTAATACAGCAATATTTAAATTATCACTAATCTTTGATATGGAAGTATTGAATGATTTAGAAAGAATATATACTGATTTGGAGGGTATAAATGATAAGCTTATCTAAACTTATTAAAGGGTTTGAAGAAATATTTCCAAGAGATTTAGCTGAAGAATGGGATAATGTTGGATTGCTAGTTGGAGATATTAGGAAAAAAGTAAATAAAATTATGCTTTGTTTAGATATTACAAGAGAAGCGGTAGATTTTGCAATTCAAGAAAAGGTTGATTTAATAATATCTCATCACCCTTTTATATTTAAAGGTCAAAAAAAGATACTTGCAGATAATATAATAGGATCAAAAATTATAGATGTAATTAAAAATGATATAGCTGTATATTCAGCACATACTAATGTTGATGCCGCAAAAGATGGATTAAATGAATACATCTTAGAGAAAATGAATCTTGAAGGAGAAATGTTAGAAGGAGATTTAATAGCTCTAAGAAGATTTAATTTAAAAGAAAAAATATCTATAGAAGAATTAGCAAATAAAATTAAAGATAATTTAGATATAAAAAATGTTAGATTAAGTAGAGCAGGGGATAATAGATTAGTTAAAAAGATAGCTGTTACTACAGGCGCAGGAGATTCATTTATACCATTAATTAGAGGTAAAGTAGATCTATTTATCACTGGAGATTTAAAACATCACATATCACTTGATATGGGAGAAGAAAATTTACACTTATTAGATATAGATCACTATGGAAGTGAAAAAATGGTTGTAGAACTATTTGAAAGAAAATTAAGAGAAATAGATAGTGAATTAGAATTAATAAAATTTGATTCTGGTGAGGTATTTGAATATATTTAAGGCAAGTTTTTACTTGCCTTTTTATACTTTTTAGTATAAAATATATTAGTTGGTATCCCAGCTAATCGCAAGATTTATCTTGAGGAAAGTCCAAACTTCATAGAGCAATGGTGGCAGCTAACGGCTGCTGGGAGTAATCCTAAGGAAAGTGCAACAGAAAGTAAACCGCCTATATAGGTAAGGGTGAAAGGGTGAGGTAAGAGCTCACCAGAGATGTAGGAGACTACATTTGCTTGTAAACCCCACCAGAAGCAAGAATGTGATAAAAGAATATAGGGCTGCTCGTCCTTCTTTTGGTTATTCGCTTGAGCGGGTATGTAAATACACGCCTAGAAAAATGATTGGCAAATACAGAATTTGGCTTATAGGGGTGCCAATATTTAAAAGGACATTTAGTCCTTTATTTTTTTTTGAAAAATACGAGTATTTATATAGTCCTTTCAATTGACAAAAATTTCAAAAAAAGTTATACTAATATAGTAAATACTAAACAAATATGTTGTGTGAACTATAAAAAATAATGAATAGAAATTCCACCAAAAACACAATGTTTTGGTGGTTTTTTGTATAAATTGGAGAAAAATGAAAAATATAAATGGTATATATATACACATACCTTTTTGTAATAAAAGATGTCACTATTGTGATTTTCATGTTTTTGTAAATATGAATGATAAGATAGAAAAGTATGTTGAATATATAATAAAAGAAATTAAACTATATCCAGAATATACATATGATACAGTATATTTTGGGGGAGGAACTCCATCACTATTAAACGGAGAACAAATAAAAAGAATATTAGATAATTTAAAAAGAACAGAAGATGCTGAAATTACATTAGAACTTAATCCTAGTGATATGGATTTAGAAAGACTTCAGTTTATTAGAAATGCTGGAATAAATAGACTAAGTATAGGTTTTCAAAGTTTTAATGATGACATGTTGAAATTTATGAATAGAGATCATAGTTCAAAAAAAGCAATAGAAACATATAAAAATGCAAGGATTGCTGGATTTGATAATATATCTCTTGATTTAATATTTTCAGTACCTGGACAAGATATGGAGATGTTAGAAAATGATTTAGATAACTTTTTAAAATTAGATCCAGAACATTTATCAATTTATTCATTGATATGGGAAGAAGGAACTAATTTTACAAGAAGACTTGAAAAAGGTGAATTAAAAGCTTTAGATGAAGATCTAGAAGCAGATATGTTTATAAAAATAGAAGATAGATTAAAAAATCATGGATATAATCATTATGAAATATCATCATTTTGTAAAGATGGAAGAGAAAGTAAACATAATATAAAATATTGGGATAATACGGAATATGTAGGAGTAGGAGTAAATGCTACAAGTTTCTATAACGGAGAGATATTTGCTAAGGTCAAATCTTTAGCTAAGTACTATAGATTAATAGATCAAGGAATTATTCCAATAGAAGAAAAAACAGTAGAGAGGGTTGATGAAAATGAACTAGAAAATCTAAAATATATTTTAGGTCTAAGAATGTTAATAAAAGGGGTAGAATATACTCCAAATGATAAAATTGATAAACTAATTAAAAGAGGTTTAATAGAAAGATTTGATGATAGAATAAGACTTACAAGAGAAGGAATGTTACTATCGAATGAAGTTTTTGTTGAATTTGTATAAGGAGTAGAAGTGGAAAGTAAAAAAAGATACTATTTAGGAATAATCTTTGTATTACTGTCAGCTATAGGTTTTTCAACATTACAAATGTTTGTAAAGATGTTACCTAATGTTTCAGTAGGGAATAAATTGTTTTATAGAAATGTTGTAATTACAGTAATTACATATATATTAATTAGAGCAAGAGGAATTGATTTAAAAGTAGAAAAAAGTGAATGGCCATTACTCTTATCTAGAATAGTTTTTGGACTATCTGGAGTAATAATTAATTTTTATACTTTGTCATATATATTACTTGCTGATTCAACAACTATACAAAAATTATCATCTTTTATAGTATTAATACTTTCATATTTCTTTTTTAATGAAAAATTCACTAAGGTACAATTTTTAGCTTTAGTTGGATCATTTATGGGTGTAGTATTAATAGTAAAACCAGGGAGTTCAAATTTTTCTTTTGGATACATATTAGCAATAATAGGAGCGTTTTGTTCCGCATTTGCTTACTCATGTATTAGAGCCTTAGGTATAAGAAAAAAAGTTAATCCCATGCTTATAGTTTTCTATTTTTCACTATTTAACACAATTTTTTCTGCACCTTATGTAATAACACATAGACCTCACTTTGACACTAGAACGGCCATCTTGTTATTTGGGATAGGACTTTTTGGTGCCATAGGACAATTTGGTATAACTTTTGCATATAATTTTGCACCGGCAAAACAAATATCAGTTTTTGAATATACACAGGTTATTTTCTCATCTATACTTGGCGTAGTTTTCCTAGGAGAAATACCTGATAAATATAGTGTTATGGGATATATTATCATAATTTCTATAGGTATATTCATGTATAGATACAATTTGAAAAAGGAGAATTAATATATGATAAATAAGATGTTATGGGATAGAAAATGGAGGCTTATTTTTGTGTCCGTTTTAAACGTAATAATATCACTTTTCACAATATTACCACTTGATTATTTAGGAGCCATAGTAGATGGAGTAAATAATAAGACTATGGGTATTGATGAGATAAAGTATAAAGTAACTCTTATGTTTATAATGGCAGTAGCTTACTACATTATTCAGGGTGTTTATGAGTACTATATCTTCATTAGTTATGATGAAAGTGTATTAGAAATACAAAGAAATATTTTACAAAAAGTATTAAAACAAAATCCAGAAATTCTACAAAAAATAAGTGTAGGAGAAATAATAAGTAGAATTACAGGAGATGTTGAAGAATATATAGCCCCTTTTTTTTCATGGGGAGTATATTGTTTTACTAGAGGAGTTTTAGGAATATTAATCATATTCATTTTCATATTATTTAAAATAGATTTAGTGTTTGTTGTATTAATAAATATACCATATTTAATTGCAACATATATTATAGTTACTCAAAAAGAAAAATATGATGTAATTTATACTAAAATGACAGGTGATTTTGATAAAATTTCTGATAAAACCTTAGAAAGTATTAAAGGCGTTAGAATAGTAAGATCGTATAATATGCTAGAAAAATTAAGTAAAGAATTTGAAGGAAATATACTAAAATATGCAAGTACGCATTTAACTTATTCCTTAAGAAGTATATATTCACATGCTTTAAATATTTTAGCAGTAGGTTTTTCATATTTTGCTTTAATAATTTATGGATATTACCAATACAGTCATGGGAATATTACATTTGGTACAATAATTTCAGTATCACTAGTAATGTTTTTAATGCCTTGGCCATATACTGTTTTTGGAGAATTTTTCATAACACGTTTTGATATGAGATTAGGATATAAAAGATTAAGAGATATATTAGATTTAGAAGACAGTAAATTAATTAATGAAAATGGGAAAAAATTAGAGTTTTCAGATAAGATAGAATTTAAAAACTTTAGTTTCTCATATGATGATAAATTAGCACTTAAAGATATTAATTTAGTAATAAATAAAGGTGAAACTATAGGTATAGTAGGGAAAACAGGAAGTGGAAAAACTACACTTATCAAACAACTATTAAGATTTTATGAAAGTAGCCATGGTTTATATTTAGATGGAATAGAAGTTTCTGAATATAATCTTAAATCTTTAAGATCTAACTTTGGATATTCACCTCAAGAATATTTTATATTTTCTAAAACTATTAAAGAAAATGTACTTTTTAATAGAGATTTAGAAGATAAACTTGACTATGCTTTAGAAGTTGCAGATTTAAATAAAGACATTAAAGGATTTAAAGATGGAATAGATACTTTAGTTGGTGAAAATGGAGTTTCACTATCTGGAGGGCAAAAACAAAGACTATCTATTGCAAGAGCAATAATTAATAATCCTGAGATATTAATATTTGATGATTCTCTATCAGCTCTTGATATTAGAACAGAAAAAAATATCATTAAAAGATTAAATGAAAATAGAAAAGGTAAAACTAATATTATAGTTTCACATAGAATAAGTAGTATAATTAATGCTGATAAGATAATAATATTATCTAATGGTGAAATAGAAAATATGGGAACTCATGATGAACTATTACTTTCTTCAAAATGGTATAAGGAGCTATATGACTACCAAAACAAGAAGGAGGTAGAAGAAAATGAAGGAGAAAAATAAAAATTATTTATTAGACTTTTTCAAATTTACAAAAAAAGCTAAAAGAGAATATATTTTAGGTATGATAGCTTTAATTGTGGGGATGGTTTCTGAAGTAATTGCTATTAAATTAATAGCACTGGCTTTTGATAAAAAAGTTGGAGATTTGGAAGTAAATAAAGCATTTAACTTTGCTTTAGCTATTGCCTTCCTATATATCACTTTAAAAATAGTAGAAGCAATTACTTTAGTATTTAGAAAAAAACTATTACAAAAAGCAGCAAATATTGTATATACTAATATACAAATTTTAGTATATAACCATGTTCAGAGATTACCTATTAAATATTTTGATGATATGCCAGCAGGATCAGTATTATCAAGAATTACATCTGATGTAAGAGCAATAAGGAATTTCTTTGCTGAAACATTACTTTCAACTATAATAGTAGTTGCTCAATTAATAGTTATATATTCAGTAATGATATATATCAATTGGAAATTATCATTACTTTTATTAATCTTTGTTCCAATAATAGTGCTGATACAAATGTATAATAAGAACCTAACTTTTGATTACGTTACAAAATTTAGAAAAGATAATTCAACTTGTAATGGTAAGGCAAATGAAATGATACAAAATCTTGAAGTAGTAGCTGCTTTTAATAACGAAGAAGCTTTGCTTAATGATTGGGAATTGCCAGCACAAAGTAGATATAAGAATGGGAAATTTTTAGTATTACTTGAAGTATTCATTATGCATAATGTTTTTGATTTCTTAACAAAACTTATGCAGCTTACTATAATTTTTTACTATGTTTATTCTGCTATAAATAATTTAAACTTAATTAGTGCAGGAAATACTTTAGTTTTCATTTTCTATATTTCTAATATAGTAAATGGATTAACAAATTTAACACAAAATCTAGCGTTTTACTCAAGAGCAAGAGGCTGTGCAAAAAATCTTTCAGAGTTATTAGATTTAGAAACTGAAAAAGAAGAAAATTTAATAATACCAGAAAAGTTTGAAGGTAATATTAAATTTGAAAATATGTATTTTGCATATGATGAAGATAAATATGTACTAAAAGATATTAACTTAGAAATTAAAGAAAATGAAACAGTTGCCTTTGTAGGTCATACAGGTAGTGGTAAATCTACTATCATGAATTTACTTGTTAAATTCTATAGTAATCAAAAAGGTAAGATAGAAATCTCAGGTATAGATATTAAAAAATTTGATACATATACTTTAAGAGAGAATATAGCTATAGTGTTACAAGATTCATTCTTATTTGAAGGTACTATAGGGAATAATATATCAAGTGATGAAAAGTTAGCTAGAAAATCACTTGAAATGGTAGGTGCTAAATATTTACTTGATGAAAGAGGATTAGATGGAGAAGTATTGCAAGATGGAAGTAATTTCTCAACTGGAGAAAAACAACTAATATCTTTTGCAAGGGCCTTAGCAAAAGATCCTAAGATACTAATACTTGATGAAGCAACAGCAAATGTAGATAGTAAGACAGAACAAATAATACAACATGGTATAGAAGTTCTTAAGAAAAATAGAACTACTTTAATTATAGCTCATAGACTTTCAACTATTAGAAATGCGGATAAAATATTTGTATTAAATAAAGGTGAAATAGTAGAAAGTGGAAATCACAATGACTTAGTTAAACTTAATGGCTTATATGCCAAAATGTTAGAAATGAATAATAGCAAATAGGGAGGAAATATGGCAGCATTTAAAGATTATTTAAGATTTACAGATGAAATGGAATATATGGATAGACAAATTAGATTACTTGGTGAAGTTAATTTAACTGAAGATGAACAAGAGGAATTAGAAACAGTAGATAAAGAGGTAAAATTACTTGCTTTTGCTCATCCTAAATGTCCAGATTGTGCTGTAGTTATTGCTGTCCTTGAAGCAATGAGAAGATTTATTCCTAATATAGATGTTGATTATAGAAAAAGAAGTGAAGATAAAGAATTATTATTACAATATTCTCCTGAAGGGAAGATTCCTACAATATTTATTACAGAAGGAATTAAAGTTACAAGAATTTTTTCAGAATTTCCAGAAAAAATTAAGGAATTAATAGAAAATAATGCTGAAGAAAAAGAAAAATTCCATAGAGGAGAATACAATAAAGAGATATATAATCAAATACTTGAATATATTAGATAGAAGGAGTAAATATGAAGAAAATATTAATTTTGGATACTAGTGCGATAATGTATAGAGCTCATTTTGCACTAATGAATTTTAGAAATTCAAATGGTGAACCAGTTGGAGCAATTCTAGGTTTCATAAGACAACTTGAATTAGCTCTTACACATTTTACTCCAGATTATGTAGTTGCAGCAAAAGATGTTAAGAGAGCTGAACTAAAAAGACGTGAAATCTATTCTGAGTATAAAGAAAATAGAAGTGGAATGCCAGAAGAACTAGTAGGACAATTAGATGCCATAGATGGAGTACTTGGAGGATATGGTATACCTATAGTTAAAATTCCTGGATATGAAGCTGATGATGTAATATCTAGTTTAGCGAAAAAATATTCTAAAGAATTTAAAGTTATAGTATTAACAGGGGATAAAGACTTAGCTCAGTTAATAAATGAAAATACATCTATTGCTTTACTTGGTAAAAAAGATGATAATGAGCCATATAAAATGGTAAGAACTGATGAAGATGTAATAGATTATTTAGGTGTTAAATCAAATCAAATTAGAGATCTTTTCGGTCTTATAGGAGATAGTAGTGATGGGATACCTGGTGTAGCAGGTATAGGGCCTAAAACAGGTGCTAAGTTAATAGCTGAATATGATAATTTAGATAATATTTATCAAAATATAGATAATATTAAAGGGGCAGTTCAAAAGAAATTGATTGATTCAAAAGAAATAGCTTTCATAAGTAGAGATTTAGCTACAGTATTTGATGAACTAGAATTAGATTTAAATATAGATGATGCAGAAGTAAAAGAAAAAGATTTTGATGTGTTATCTGAAATATATTTAAAATATGAGCTAAGAAAAGAATACGAAAAATTAGTAGAGAATAGTCCTAAAGAAGAACTTAAATTAAAAGAAATAGAACATGTTAATTTAACTGAATTTATAAATACTGTTAACAATGAAAAAAGAGAAATCTCACTATACTTAGGAGAAGAAGGTATAGCATATTATGTTAATGAAGAAGTTCATTATTGCTTTGATACTGAAGAAGGTATAGGTAATCTTTTTGAAAAAGGAATAAGTATAAAAGATATAAATGAAAATCTTGATGTATGTATTTATTCGGGAAAAGAATGGAAGACGTTAGGTGTAGATTTTAAAAACTATTTTGACATATTACTTGCAAGTTTTACTTTAGGAACAGATAGATCTCAAAAGATAGAAACTATGGCATTTGATAAATTAGGTATATCTATAGAAGAATTAGATAAAAAAGTAGTAAGTAAGATGGAAATTAGTCGAGTAATGGAATATAGAAAAAATAGGTTAGTTAAGCTAGCTTACTCGCTTGCTAAATTAAAAGATGTATTTATATCTTTACTTGAAAAAGAAAATCAAATGGAAATGTATAATGAAGAAAAGAATTTCACTGATGTTTTAATATATATGGAAAGACAAGGTATAGCTATAGATGAGAAATATTTTGAAAAATATTCTCAAGAACTTGAAGAAAAGATAAAAGAAATAGAAGAAAAAATATATGAAGAAAGTGGAGAGAAATTTAATATCTCATCTCCAAAACAACTAGGTGAAATACTATTTGAAAAAATGGAAATTGAAGCAGTTAAGAAGAATAAAACAGGATACTCTACTGATGCTGAAGTATTAGAATTGCTAAGAGATAGAGGAATAAAAATAGCTGAGTTAATACTTGAGTATAGGGAGTACGTAAAACTTAAATCTACTTATGCAGAACCGTTATTAAAACTTGCAACTAATGGTAGAATTCATACGACATATAATCAAACAGGAACAGCCACTGGAAGATTATCATCGAGTAATCCTAATTTACAAAATATACCTACAAGAACAGACGAAGGATCTAAAATTAGAGCTGGATTTGTTGCAGGTAAAGGTAAAAAATTAATATCATTTGATTATTCTCAAATTGAACTTAGGGTTCTTGCTGAAATATCAAAAGATGAAAACTTAATTAATGCATATAAATATAATTTAGATTTACATGAATTAACAGCAAGAAAAATATTTATGTTAAAAGATGATGAAAAAGTAAATAAAATGCAAAGAAATATAGCTAAAGTAATTAATTTCTCAGTACTATATGGTAAAACACCGTTTGGTTTATCTAAGGAATTAAAAATTACAGTAGCAGAGGCAAAACTATACATAGATACTTACTTTAAAGAGTATCCTAAAGTAAGAATATTACTTGATGAAATTATTGAAAAAGCTCAAAAAGACGGTTATGTAGAAACACTTTTTGGAACAAGAAGATATATATATGATATAAACTCATCTAATGTAAATGTAAAAGAACAGGCTAAGAGAATGGCGGTTAACACTGTTATTCAAGGAACAGCTGCAAACATAATTAAAAAAGTGATGCATAGAATTTACACTGAATTATGTAATGAGAATTTCAAAATGTTATTACAAGTTCATGATGAATTGATATTTGAAGCAAATGCTGATATAGACTATGCTGAGAAGATAAAAGATATTATGGAAAATACTATGAAATTTGAAAATGTAATATTAAAAGTAAATGGTAGTGAAGGGGAAAATTGGGCCCTTCTTAAATAGAGGTTAAAAAAGGTCGTTTTTTATATTTTCATTTGACAAAATAATTTGATACTTGTGTAATAAAACCTACGTAGAATTTGAAAAATATAGAGATTTTAAACATAATGGATATAGAATAGATACAAGTGTAGCTTATGATAAACAAGATCCAACTTCAAAAAGAAATTATCAAGGAATAAGTGCTTCATTTGGTTTTATGCCTGAATGGAAATATGAATTAAATGGTAAAAGTGATGTTACTTTTGGAGTAAGAACTAGTGCAGTGATTGGAGAAGTGTTTAGTAAGACTAAAAATGGATTAAGTCATGGAACTCATGGTTCAATAAACTTAACAGGGGTTGTAGATTATAATTTTGATTTAACTAAGGATGTAAGAGGATATGTAGGAATGGGTGCAGTTTTCTATATAAATTCTAAAAATATAAAAGATGAAGAAAAAAACTGATGAAGAAATGAAATCGTGTCCTATTCCCCCGCTTTCTTTATATGGGATGTATAACATAAATGGAGTACCTTATGTGGAAGATGTCATAGTTGAAGTAGATGATAAAAAATTTGAAGAATTGTACAAATCAGGTAAATGGATAGAAGATTTACCAGAAGTAACAGGTAAAGAAGAAACTGCAAAAGCAACAAACTTTGGATTTGGACCAATAATCAAAGCACATGTAGGAGTAAAAGTTAAAGATAAATGGTCTATTGGTGTATTTGGTGGATATGGAAATAAAGGAATAGCAGGATTAGAATTTGGATATAAATTTGATAGATAAAAATTGGAGTTGACTTGTTCAACTCCTTTTTATTTGGTATAATAAAATATACAAATAAATAAGGAGAGTATATGAATAAAAAATATTTAGTAATAATAATAACTGCATTAATGTTACTACCTTTAGGAATGAATATATTAAATAAAGATATTAGTAAATTTGATGTATTAATATTTTCTGCTTTAGTAATACTTTTAGGTATACTTAATATTACAAAACTTGAGATATTAAGTAAAAGTAATGTAGTTAAATTAAATCAATTAAACTACATAAGATATGCTTTAATGGCACAAGGTGTATTTATGGTGCTATTTTCTTTCTTCGTTTTAAAGAGATTAGATTTTAATGGATATATAGTATTTATTTTATCATATGCAGTAGATGGAGAACTTTATGCATATAACAAAGAATATTTTTATTATAAAAAAATAAAAATCTTTTTTGATAATATCAAGAGTGTAGAAGAAATACAAAAAGGGTTCTTTGCAGAATATTTTACAGTAACATTAAAAAATGATAGAAAAGTAAAAATAGGATCATTTAAAAGAGAAAAATTAGAAGAAATGCGTGAATTACTTAGAAAGAAAAGGTAAGAAAATGAAGAAAAAATTAGTGATATTTGATTTAGATGGGACCTTACTTAATTCAATTTATGCTATTGCAAATGCTACGAATAAAGCATTAGAATATTTTGGATTTAAAACTTATCCTGCGGTAGAATATAATAATTTTGTTGGTAACGGATTAAGAAAATTAGTTGAAATTATCATAGAAAAAGAAGGTTATGATAAGAGTGTAGATGAGATAATGGAAGTATTACTTGAAGTATATAATAGGGAATATGATTATAATTTAAAACCTTATGAAGGTATAGAAAAGTTGCTTGATCATTTAACTATAAATGAAATTCCATTTGCAGTAGTTACAAATAAGGATCAAGATTTAGCAGTGAAATCATGCATGATTCCTGAATTGAAACCATATAATTTCTATAAAATTATAGGTGTAGACCCTATGAAATTAGAAGAAAGAAAACCTTCAAATGTTAATGTTTTAAGACTAAGAGATGAATTAAGATTAAATAACGAAGATATCCTATTTGTAGGAGATATGATAGTAGATAAAGAAACAGCTGAGAATTCAAATGTTGACTTCATATATTGTAACTGGGGATTTGGTCAAGTAAAAGGTGAAGAAGGAATTGTAGAGAGCACTAGAGTAAATACTGTAGATGAAATAATAGAGAAATACCTATGATAAGAAAATTTTATGAATATTTTATTCGAAAAATAGATGAAGTAGAAATGGAAAATGCCATAAATATATTGAATTCTAAAGAAAGAAATATATTTATGTCTCAAAGTAAATATGATAAATTACATAGTTTAAATGTATATAAAGAGGTTAAGGATTTAGGATTACCTCAAATATATTTAAAACTTGCCTTACTTCATGATAATGGAAAAGATAGTGCTTTTTTTATGACAAGAACTCTTCATAAATTAGGTTTTAAAACAAGACTTAGAGAACATATGAGTATAGGAAGCATGAGATTGTTAGGAATAAATGATGAACTTGCAAATTTAATCTTAATACATCATGATGAAAATGTAGATGAAAATATGAAAAAATTTCAAGGAGTAGATGATGCTAATTGAGGTAGAAACAGATAGTTTAGAGAGAATAGATGTGTATTTATCTAAAATCTTAGATGAAACAAGAAGTAGAATACAAGATTTAATTAAAAGTGAAAATATATTAGTAAATGATAAGAAAACTAAGGCTTCATATAAGGTAAGTCAAGGTGATAAGATAACAGTTGATATACCTGAATTAAAGGAAGTTGATATTAAACCTCAAGACATAAATATTGATATAGTTTATGAAGATGAATATTTAGCTATAATTAATAAATATGCTGGTATGGTAGTACATCCATCTAAAGGGCATGAAGAAAATACTTTAGTTAATGCTGTGATGTATAAGATTAAGGATTTATCAGGTATAAATGGAGATTTAAGACCAGGTATAGTTCATAGATTAGATAAAAATACTTCTGGATTAATAATAATAGCTAAGGATGATAAAACACATTTTAAATTGACAGAAATGTTTAAGAATAAAGAAATAAAGAAAATATATTATGCCATAGTTAAGGGTAATATTAAGAAAAAAACTGGAAGAATAGAAACTATGATAGGAAGAAATCCTAATGATAGAAAGAAAATGGCTGTAGTTGATAATGGGAAAATTGCAATTACTAACTATGAAGTAATAGATAATAATGAAAACTTTTCTTTAGTAAAAGTTGGATTAGAAACTGGTAGAACTCATCAAATTAGAGTTCATCTTTCACATTTTTTCTTCCCTATATTAGGTGATGATGTTTATGGAAGAAAAGATGAATATGATAGACAGATGTTACATGCCTATTATTTAGAATTTATTCATCCAATAACAGGTAAAGAAATTAAGGTAATAGGTAAACTACATTCAGACTATATTAAAGCATTAAAAAATTGTAAATTAGAGTTTAGTGAATAGGACATAGGTCCTATTTTAAGTTAAGGAGACTAGGTGGATAGAAAATTAACAAAAGATGAAGAAAGAAGAAAAGAAATATTTGATAAAAAATGTGAAGAAATGATAAAAAGTGGTTATCAGAAAAAAATGTTACATTTAAGTAATGAAAAAGTTAATAGTGATGCTTTAAAAATGATGATACCTACGATAGTTTTAATAATATTAGCGTACATATTTTTAGGTGCTAAAAGTCCCGCAAAATATCAATTTAGTATTAATCCTTTTCTAATTTTGTTAATATATTTCATATTGATTGTAATACATGAATTAATACATGGAATATTTTTTGCAATTTTTGCTGAAAAAGGATTTAAAGATATATCATTCGGTATAGTTTGGAAACATTTAACACCATATTGTTCATGTGTGTCACCACTAAGGTTAAAAGAATATTTAATAGGTGCTTTAATGCCTTTAGTAATTTTAGGTATAATTCCTACATTACTTTCAGTAATACTTGGAAGATTTGATTTACTTTTTATAGGATTACCTATGGTAACTGGGGCCTTTGGAGATATATTGATAGTTAGAAATATTTTAAAAAATATAGATAAACAAAAAGAAATATTAATATTAGACCATCCTACTGAAATAGGTAGTGTGGCATTTGAGAAGGAGAAATAATGAAGAAAGTTTTAATTTTTCTGTTTCTTTCTATTGTTGGAACTATAGCATATATTAGAGAATCTGAAGTGGTGCCAGTCTTTAAAAATAGTGTGGAATACAGTTTTGATATAGATATGGAACTGGTAAAAAAGTCAATGAATTAATAGATAAAATTGATTTAGGAGAAATTGCAACTGAAAATAGAACGGAAGATGTAGATCAATTAACTGATGGTAAGTTTAAGACTAAACTGATATTTAATTTAAATGAAGATAAAACTATTGGAGAAGTTGAAAAATTCAATGATCCAACTGATGAAGAAATAAAGAGATTAGAAGACTAGTGAATGGACTAAGGATGTAGTTGAATTTAGAGGATTTGTTAATAATCCTGGTATGGGTGGATTTGTTTTTCCTGTCGAAGGTAATAGAGATATTTAATATTTTGCAGAACTATTAATTTGACTATAATTGTAACTTAAGTAAGGTGAATTGTTTAGGTGAAAATTCATATTTAAAAGAATATTTTGAAATGTTCTGGAAGGAAAATTTTCCTGAAAAATGGTATGATAACGAAGGAAAGAAAAAATCAAGTTTTAAAAAATTCTATAACTTAAATAAAGATGTCTTTGTTACTTCGTATGCAGCTAATAATCTTTTTGAAGATTTTGCAGAAACTTTTGCATTTTTTGTGTTAAATAAATTTCCTCAAGAAGACAGTATAAAATCATCTAAAATAAAATATTTTTATTCTAAACCAGAATTACTTAAATTAAAGGCAGAAATACTAGAAAATATTATGAAATAAAGAAGGAAAATCTAAAGGACACTATTAAGGTGTCTTTTTGCTTTTTTTAATAGATAAATTGTTTAAGATGTATGATTTTATCTAGAAATTTGCGACAAAATATGATAAAATAATATGATAGGAAAAAACTGGAGGCAAAAATGGAAAGTAAAATATTTGAATATGTTTCTAAAGAGCTAAATATAAGCTTAAAACAGACTGAAGAAACTATGAAACTATATGATGATGGGGCAACTATTCCCTTTATATCTAGATATAGAAAAGAAGTAACTGGAAATCTAGATGAAGAACAAATTAGAGATCTAGTAGAAAAAATTACTTATTACAGAAATTTAGAAAAGAGAAAAGAGGAAGTAATAAGATTAATTGAAGAACAAGGTGCACTAACACCAGAACTTGAAAAATCTATTAATGAGGCTATGGTTTTACAAAGAGTAGAAGACTTATATATGCCATATAAGAAAAAGAAAAAAACTAAAGCTGATATTGCAATAGAAAATGGTTTAGAGCCTTTAGCTATTTTTGCAAAAGAAGAAAAAGTAACTATGGATGCTTTAAGAGAAGAAGCAAACAAATATATTAATGAAAATGTTGCAGATATTGATGCAGCGTTAGAAGGTGTGCATTTAATACATGCACAAAAATTATCAGAAGAAATTGCTAATAGAGAATTTTTAAGAAAATTAGTAGCTGAAAAATCATTAGTTGTTTCAAAATTAATTGAAAAAAATAAAGATTTAGATGAAAAACAAGTATATAAAGATTACTATAACTTCTCTGAAGCTTATTCAAAGATAGTAACACATAGAATATTAGCTATAAATCGTGGAGAAAATGAAAAAATCTTAAAAGTTACTTTAGAAATTGATGAAGCAACAAGAGAAAACTTAATTCATCACTTATACACAACAAATTATGAAAATAAGAATTTAAAAGAGTTCTTTGTAAATATAATTAATGATTCTGTAGATAGATTAATGTATCCATCTATAGAAAATGAGTTAAGAAATATCTTAACTGAAAAAGCTGAGATAGAAGCAATAGAAAATTTTGCTACTAACTTAGAAGGTTTACTATTACAACCACCTTTAAACAAAAAAACTATACTAGGATTAGATCCTGGATATAGAACAGGGGCAAAACTTGCAATAATCGATAAAGATGGATTCTTTAAAGAAAGTGATGTAGTTTACTTAGTTAAAGAAATGCATAATGAAAAACAATTAGAAACTGCAAAAACTAAAATATTAAAATACTTGAAAAAATATGATGTAGATATAGTAGCTATAGGAAATGGTACTGCAAGCCGTGAAACAGAAAGTTTCGTTGCAGCTCTATTAAAAGAATATAAAGAGAAGAAAGTTTCATACATCATAGTAAATGAAGCAGGAGCTTCAGTATATTCAGCATCAAAAGTAGCTGCTGAAGAATTCCCAGAATTAGATGTTACTGTAAGAGGAACTATTTCTATTTCAAGAAGATTACAAGATCCACTTGCTGAACTTGTTAAAATAGATCCTAAATCTATAGGTGTTGGAATGTATCAACATGATGTAAATCAAAAGAAATTAAATGAAGAATTAGAACAAACTATAGAAAAAATAGTTAACAGAGTTGGAGTAAATATTAATACTGCAAGTGCTGAATTATTAGGATTTGTTTCAGGGATTAAGAAAAATATCGCTAAAAATATAGTTGAATATAGAAAAGAAAATGGAGACTTTAAAAATAGAAAAGAAATCTTAAAAGTTAAAGGTTTAGGGGCTAAAGCATTTGAACAACTTGCAGGTTTCGTTGTAATACCTAATGGAGAAAATCCTTTAGATAATACAATAATTCACCCAGAGTCTTATCACATTGCAGAAGAAATCTTGTTAAGTTCAGATTCAAATGTAAGTGAATTAAAAACTGACTTAGAAGCAGTAAGAGAAAAATTAAAAGCAATAAACTTACAAAAAATTATTGAAAAAACAGGACTTGATAAAACAACTAAAGATGTTTATGAAGCTTTAATTAAAGATAGACGTGATCCAAGAGATGATTTTGACAAACCACTTTTAAGAGAAGATGTATTATCTATTGAAGATTTAAAAGCAGGTATGGAACTTGAAGGTACTGTTAGAAATGTTACTAAATTTGGAGCATTTGTTGATATAGGATTAAAAAATGATGCTATGATACATATTTCAGAACTTTCAGATTCATTTATAGATGATCCAACTAAAGTATTATCTATAGGTCAAATTATTAAAGTAAGAGTACTTGATGTAGATATGCAAAGAGGAAGAGTTGCTTTAACAAGAAGAGATCCAAATTATGTTAAACCAAATAAAAATAGTAAAGATAACAAGAAAAAACAACAAAATAAAGTAAATAAAGAAGACATTCAAAGAAAGAAATTAGAACAACAATTGATAAATAAAGGATGGAAAATAAAAAAATAGGAGGAAAATATGTCAGAAGAAAATAAAGTAGATTATGCAGGAACGCTTAATTTACCTAAAACAAGCTTTAAAATGAAAGCGAATCTTGCACAAAAAGAACCTTTAACTATAAGAGATTGGGGAAAAAATAAGATATATGAAAAATCATTAGACAATGAAAAACCAATATTTTTCTTACATGATGGACCACCATATGCTAATGGTGATTTACATATAGGGCACGCAATAAACAAAGTGCTTAAAGATATAATTTTAAAATATAAGAGATTACAAGGATTTAATGCACCATATATACCAGGTTGGGATACACATGGATTACCTATAGAATGGAAAATGATACAAGATTTAGGTGAAAAAGCTAAAGAAATGTCCCCTTTAGAATTAAGAAATGCTTGTAAAAAATATGCATTAAAATCTGTAGAAAATCAAAAGAAAGATTTCGTTAGAATGGGAATCTTAGGAGATTGGGATAATCCATACATAACTTTAAATAAAGATTTTGAAGCAGAACAATTAAGAGTGTTTAGAGATATATATGAAAATGGATATGTATATAAAGGGTTAAAACCAGTTTATTGGTCACCAACTACAGAAACAGCTTTAGCTGAAGCTGAAATAGAATATAAAGATGTAGAATCAGATTCAATATATGTTAAGATGAGCTTAACTCTTGAATCTAATGAAAAATTAGGTGTAGAAGATGCATCTATGGTAATATGGACAACAACTCCATGGACTATACCTGCAAACTTAGCTATATCTTTAAATGAAGAATTTACATATGGAGTTTACAAAACTGAAAAAGGTAATTTAATATTAAATAAAACTTTAGCTGAAAGAGCGTTCGGAGAAATGAACTTAAGCTTTGAATTAGTTAAAGAAATACCTGGTAAAGATTTTGAAAGATTAACATATACTCACCCACTATATGGAAGAGAATCTATGTTAATATTAGGAGATCACGTTACTGAAGATGCAGGTACAGGATGTGTACATACTGCACCAGGGCACGGGGCTGATGACTATAACGTAGCACAAAAATATGGAATAGGAATCTTATCACCAGTTGATAATAAAGGTCACATGACACATGAAGCACCAGGTTATGAAGGATTATTCTACAAAAAAGCTAATAGTGCAATAATGGCAGATCTTGAAGAAAAAGGATATTTATTAGGACATAAAAAATTAGTTCACTCATATCCACATGACTGGAGAAGTAAAAAACCAGTAATATTTAGAGCAACAGAACAATGGTTCATAAAAGTTGATGGAGAAGTTAGAGAAAATGCATTAGACAGATTAAAAGAAGTTGAATTTGTACCTTCATGGGGAAGAAATAGAATTACTTCTATGATGGAAAATAGACCTGACTGGACTATATCTAGACAAAGAGTATGGGGAGTACCAATACCAATATTCTATAATGCAAAAACTAATGAAGTAATATATGAATCAGAAATAATGTCTAGAGTAATAGACTTAGTAGAAAAAGAAGGAACTGATATTTGGTGGAAATATTCTGCTGAAGAAATCATAGGAGAAGAATTACTTGTTAAACATAACTTAAAAGATGTTGAGTTAAGAAAAGAAAAATCTATACTTGATGTTTGGTTTGATTCAGGAGTTACTCATAGAGCGGTTTTAAGACCTAGAGGATATAACATAAGACCAGTAGACTTATACTTAGAAGGATCTGACCAACATAGAGGATGGTTCCAATCATCATTACTTACTTCAGTAGCCTCTACATTTGATGCACCATACAAAAAATTATTAACACATGGATTTGTTATGGATGGTCAAGGAAGAAAAATGTCTAAATCTTTAGGAAATACAATAACTCCAAAAGATATTATAGATGTACACGGAGCAGATATCTTAAGATTATGGGTTTCAAGTGTTGATTATAGAGAAGATGTTAGAATATCTGATAATATAATACAACAAATGGCAGATTCATACAGAAAAATAAGAAATACTGCAAGATACTTATTAGGTAACATAAATGATTTTGATAGAAAAAACAGAGTAGCTTATGAAGATATGTTTGAAATAGATAAATGGGCTATGCACAAATTAGAAGAATTAAAAGCTAAAGTTACTAAACATTATGATAATTATGAATTCTATTCATTATTCCAAGAAATCCTATATTTCTGTTCAGTAGAAATGTCTTCATTCTATCTTGATATAATCAAAGATAGATTATACTGTGAATATAAAGATTCAGTAGAAAGAAGATCAGCTCAAACAGTACTTGTAGATATCTTAGATGTATTAGTAAGAGTAATATCTCCAGTATTATCATTTACTGCAGAAGAAATCTGGGAAAGACTTGAATATGAAGGAAAAGAAGAAAGCGTACACTTAGCGACATGGGTTCAAGCGAAACCTGAACACTTAAATGAAGAACTTGCTAAAAAATGGCAAATCTTAGGAGAACTTAGAAAAGAAGTTAATAAGAAAATAGAAAAAGAAAGACAAAATGGATCTATAGGATTATCACTAGATGCTAGAGTATTAATAAAAGTAACTAATGATAAATATGAATTCATTAAAGAATATTCTAACTGGGATATCTCAGATATATTCTTAGTATCACAAGTTGAATTTACAAATACAGAAGAATTAGAAAAAACTGATTTAGAAGGATTTGAAGTTAAAGTTGTTAGAGCTTTAGGTAAAAAATGTGAAAGATGTTGGAAATATTCAGAAGAAGTTGGACAAGATCCAGAATTCCCAGATGTAACATTAAGAGATGCTAAAGTATTAAGAATGTTGAAAGGACAATAATATGCAATATATTTTGCTGACTTTACTGTATGTAGCTTTAGTATTTGGAGATCAACTTACTAAACAAGTTATGTATGTAGTGTCAAATGGACAAATTGGTTATTCTATACCAGTATTAGGAGATTTCTTTAAATTTACATATATAGAAAACCATGGTGGAGTATTTGGGCTTTTCCAAGGACATATTATAGTCTTTACTATAATCAGTTCTATATTAATTACATACATCCTATATACTGAATGGAAAAACTTTTTAAAAGCAGATTTAATAAAAAAAATTGCAATAATATTTATTGCAGCAGGAGCAACAGGAAATATGTTTGACAGATTCTTTAGAGGTTTTGTTATAGATATGATAGACTTCAGAGGAATCTGGCAATTCATATTTAACGTTGCCGATGTATATATACACATAGGAATATATATACTTGTATTAATATATATATTTAGAAAAGAAAAATAAGTATAAAGAAAGGGGAAAATACGATGTATTTTCAGGATATAATACTAACACTACAAAAATATTGGAGTGAACAAGGTTGTATAATAAGTAACCCATATGACGTAGAAACTGGAGCTGGAACATTTAATCCAGACACTTTCTTAATGTCACTTGGACCAGAACCATGGAATGTTGCTTATGTTGAACCATCAAGAAGACCTAAAGATGGAAGATATGGACAAAATCCAAATAGAGTGTATCAACATCATCAGTTTCAAGTAATAATGAAACCATCACCAGATAATATACAGGAACTTTACTTAAAGAGTTTAGAAGCTTTAGGTATAGATGTTAAAAATCATGATATAAGATTTGTTGAGGATAACTGGGAATCTCCAACTCTAGGAGCTTGGGGACTTGGTTGGGAAGTATGGTTAGATGGTATGGAAATTACACAATTTACTTACTTCCAACAAGTAGGAGGAATAGAAGTAGATATTACTCCATCTGAAATTACTTATGGACTTGAAAGAATAGCCCTATACTTACAAAATAAAGAAAATGTTTATGATTTAGAGTGGACTAAAGGTGTTAAATATGGTGAAAGAAGATTCCAATACGAATATGAAATGAGTAAATATAGTTTTGAAGTAAGTGATTCAGCTATGAACTTTACTCTATTTGATATGTATGAAAAAGAAGCTAATAACTGTATTAACCATAAATTAGTACTACCTGCATATGACTATGTATTAAAATGTTCACATACATTTAATAATCTTGATGCAAGAGGAGCTATTTCTACTACAGAAAGAATGTCATACATTTTAAGAGTTAGAGATTTAGCTAAAAAATGTGCTGAAATATTTGTTAAAACTCGTGAAGAGTTAGGACATCCACTTTTAAAAAAAGGGGGAGATAAATAATGAGATTTCTATTTGAAATAGGAGTTGAAGAACTACCTTCAAGATATGTTGATAAAGCTAGTGATGATTTACTAGAAATATTCAAAAAAGAATTAACTGAAGCAAGAATAGAATTTTCTGGAGAAAAGAAATTTAATTCTCCAAGAAGAATGGCAATATATTTTGAAAATATTGCTGATATGCAAAAAGACTTTTATGAAAAGAAAACTGGTCCATCTACAACAGTAGCATATAAAGATGGAGTATTAACTAAAGCTGCACTTGGATTTTTAAATTCTCAAAATTTAACTGAAGAAGATTTAAAAATAGAAAAAACAGATAAAGGTGAATACATTTATGTTGAGAAAAACCTAAAAGGTGTAGAAACTATAAAAGTATTACCAGAATTAATGGAAAATGCTATTAAATCACTTGATTTTGATAAAACTATGAAATGGAGTGATAGAACATTTAGATTTGCAAGACCTATTAAATGGATAGTTGCAACTTTAGATGATAAAGTAGTAGATTTCTCTTTTGAAGGAATACATGCAGGTAATGTTTCAAGAGGAATGAGACTATTTGGAAGTCAAGAAGTATTAATTTCTGATAGTAGAAATTATGAAAAAGCATTATTAAAAGAATTTGTAGTAGTAGATCCAGTTAAAAGACGTGAAATGATACTTGAAAGTGTTAAAAATAACTGTGAAAATGATGGAGATAAAGTAATAATTAATAAATATCTTTTAGATGAAGTAGTAAACCTTGTTGAATATCCTTATGCAATTAAAGGTGAATTTAATAAAGATTATTTAGAATTACCTGAAGACATCATTACTATAACTATGGAAACACACCAAAGATATTTCCCAGTTAAGAGTTCAGATGGTAAATTAACTAACAAATTTGTACTTGTTAGAAATGCTCCTGAATATTCAGAACTAGTTAAAAAAGGAAATGAAAAAGTTATAGAACCAAGACTTGCAGATGCTAAATTCTTCTTTGATGAAGATTTAAAAGTTAAACTTGCAGATAACGTAGAAAAACTTAAAAACGTAACGTTCCAAAAAGATATGGGAACTATATTTGAAAAAATGGAAAGAAGTCAAAAGATTGCTAAATATTTAATTGAAAAATTAAATTTAGGAAATGCTGAAGATATCTTAAGAACTATATTCTTATCTAAAGCAGATCTTGTAAGTAATGTAATTAATGAAAAAGAATTTACTAAACTACAAGGATTTATGGGTTCAGTTTATGCTGAAAAAGAAGGAGAAAAAGCAGAAGTTGCTAAGGGTATTTTTGAACACTACTTACCTAGATTCCAAGGAGATATCTTGCCTGAAACTATAGAAGGAACTATAGCTTCTATAGCAGATAAATTAGATACTTTAGTTGGAGCTTTCTCTGTAAACTTAATACCTACAAGTTCTAAAGATCCATATGCTTTAAGACGTGCTACTAATGGATTACTATTAACAGCATTCAATAAAGGATTAAATATTGATTATGTAGAATTAGTAAACAAAGCTCTAGAAATATTTGGAAGTGACAAGAAAATATTAAATGAAAATGCTAAAGAAAATATTTTAGAATTTGTTAAACAAAGACTAGAAGGTATATTAGCAACAGACTTTAGTAAGAACTTAATTTCTTATCAAATTAATAATGTTACATCAATTATGGATTTAAAAGAAAGATTAACTACACTTGCAGGACTTGAAAAAGGTGAAAACTTTGAAATATTAATTAACCTAATTAAGAGATTAAAAAATATTTCTAAAGAAGTAAGTTCATCAGTAGATACTTCTTTATTTGAAAATGAAGAAGAAAAATCCCTATATTTATTATCTCAAAATTTAAGTGGAGAGTTTAAAGATATAGATATGCTACTTGATAAAAAAGATGTAATTAATAACTTCTTTGAAAAAGTAATAATTAATGTTAAAGAAGAGGCTGTAAAAAATAATAGAATAGCCTTAATAAATGAAGTTTTAAGTAAAGTAAATAAACTAATACAAGTATAAAGTTTAAGGAGGAGAAATGAAAAAATTGCTTATGCTTATAGCTTTAATTGGAGTAGTTTCTTCTCCAATTGAACTTAAAAAAGAAATAAATATATTTGAAGATGAAGAAATAGTAAAAAAATACATTAATCATTTAGAAGATATTGATGTTGAAGATTATTCTCCATATATTAATACTTCTGAATTGATTTCTGAAGGAAATGAACCCAATAACAATGTTATAGACTCTGCAAGTAACGAAGAGTTTGATATAGAAAATCCGTTTAAAGTTACTAAGAATTTTGATTTTGATGTAAAGAATTTAAAGGACATTATTAAGAAAGATTTATCTAATGAATTATCAGTTAAAATAGATAAGAATATTTTAGATTTAACTATGGATAGTACTTCTATGGGAGCCCTATTCTTTGATGGTAATAATGACTTAAATAAGCTTAATAATTTCAAAAAAGATTTAGTTGATTTTGCTAATGATAAGATCAATATGTATGGTGAATTAGTAAAAGGTGAATTTGTAAATAATGACAAAAATGCAGAAGTATATAATAATGTTATTGAGTTTGAATTAGAGTAGGGAGGTTATTGTGGAAAATAGATTTGTTGATTTAAACGAAATGTTAGAAGATTATGAAATAAGTAATGAGATAAATTCTTTAAGACCACAGCTATTTAAAGACTATATAGGTCAAGAAGATTTGAAAGAGACTCTAAGTATCTCAATAAAAGCAGCTAAAATTAGACAGGAGGCATTAGATCACATTCTTTTATTTGGGCCTCCAGGTTTAGGTAAAACTACTATGGCTACTGTAATTGCTAATGAAATGGGGACTAATATTAAAATTACATCTGGACCAGTTTTAGAAAAAGCTGGAGATTTAGTATCTATACTTACTACACTAGAAGATGGAGATGTCCTATTCATAGACGAAATACATAGATTAAGTACTAATATAGAAGAAATACTTTATTCAGCTATGGAAGATTTTAAAGTAGATATAATGCTTGGGAAAGGGCATGGTGCTACTAGTTATAGGGTAGAACTTAAAAGATTTACTTTAATAGGAGCTACTACTATGGCAGGAAAGCTTTCAAAACCATTTAAAGATAGATTTGGAATACAACATAGAATGAATTTCTACACTACAGAAGAATTAATGAAAATAATTTCAAGATCTGCAAGTATTTTAGGAGTTGAATGTGTAGAAAATTCTTTAAGAGATATAGCTTTAAGAAGTAGAGGAACACCAAGACTAGCAAATAGAGTATTAAAAAGATCTAGAGATTATGCTACTGTAAATGGTAATGGTATTATAAACGATGAAATAATGAGAGAAGTAATTAGAATACTTAAAGTAGATGAAAGAGGTCTTGATGAGATGGATAGAAGTCTACTTAGAGCAATAATAGTAAACTATGGTGGAGGACCAGTAGGAGTAGAAACTCTAGCAACTCATTTAGGCGAAGATAGAAAGACCATAGAAGAAGTATATGAACCATATTTAATACAGCTTGGATTACTAAAAGTAAGTCTTAGAGGTAGGGAAGTAACAGATTTAGCCTATAGCCATATGGGACTTGAAAAGAGGTAGTATGTTAACAGTAATAGCAGATAAAGTTATGGGAGATATTGTAGAGATATCTGAAGTAACTGAAATAAATCATATTAAAAATGTATTTAGATTAAAAGAAAATGATGAAGTAAGAGTTATAGATTTTGAATATGAGTATAAAGGAATAATAAAGGAAATTAATAAAAAAAATATATTAATTAGTATATCTTATAAAAAAGAAGATATTTATTCTTTACCTTTTAACTTAGATTTAGCTATAGGATTACTTAAGAATGAAAAAATGAAGCTATTAATACAAAAATTAACAGAATTAGGTATTAGAAACATTATTCCATTAAAGACAGAAAGAGTAGTTGTTAAAATCAATGAAAAGAAGGAAAAATGGGATTTAGTAGTTAGAGAAAGCATGAAACAATGTAGAGCTATAAAAAAAACTAACGTAGAAATACTTAATGAAATTGAAAGAATAAAATATGAAAACTATGATAAAATTATATATGGATATGAAAGTAGTGAATCTTCACTTAATTTAAAAGATGTAATTAAGAAGGAAGATGAAAACATACTATTAATAATAGGACCTGAAGGTGGGTTTGCACTTGAAGAAGTGGAATTTTTAAAATCTCGTGGTGCTATTGAAATTAGTTTAGGTAAAAGAATACTTAGAGCAGAGACTGCAGCTATAGTCCTTGCAGGAAGTATAATAAATATAAAAGAGTAAAAAGGAAGGTAAATATGAAAAAGAATTTAACAATATTTTTAATATTATTAGCATTAGTTTCTTGTGGAACTAAAACAATGACAGAAATAGAAGGAAATAAAATAGTAAGAGTAGATAATACATATTACTTACACTATAACGATACAGTTATTAAATTAACTGAAGATACATATATTACAAAAGACAAAAAAGTTGGAGATTACTTCAAAGGCTCATTCTTTAGTAATGAAGAAGATGATTTCTTAGTTGATTTAAAGAAATACTTCCCACATGGATTTAATGGAATACAAGAAGGAGAAGCTCCAAAGAGCTTTTCTGAAATGCCGTTATTATCTTTAGGAGAAAAGAAAATAATAGATGCAATAGCATTATCAAAAGATTTATCAAGCAAAAATCCAGATCTTTTAATTGCTAAAGATGAAACTAAAGATGAAGAGAAAAAAGAAGAAAATAAAGCTGAAGTTAAAGAAGTTAATTTAACTGGTAAAAAATTAGCCATATTAAATGCTAATGGTATAGATGGTTATGCAAGAAGATTAGGAGAGAGCTTAAAAGCAACTTTAGGAGTAGAAGCTTTATCTGAAAATTATGGTAAATCAGAAAACTTAACTTATGTAATTAACCATAAATTAAGTCCTGAAGAATTAGATAAATTAGTAAATACTTTAAATATTAAATATATTAAAGTGCAAAACAATCCAGATTTAAAAGCAGATCAAGATGTAGTATTAATTACAGGTAATGATGCAAATGTTAACTATGCTATAGAAATCTTATCTAAAGGTGGATTAAAAGATGTAGAAAATATGTTAACAGGATATACTGTAACAACTAAAACTGAAGCTAAATACAATAATGAAGATATTAAAGATGAAACTATTATCATGTATAATCCAGAAGATGTATTTATAGCTAAAAAAGTATTAGGATTATTACCTAATGCAACATTAAAAGAAAATGCAAGCATAAGTGGAAAATTAATAATAACAACTAAATAAGGAGAAATATGGAAGACATAGTAAAAGTAGTAATAGATGCAATAGAAGATAAAAAAGGACTAGATATTAAAGTTTATGATTTAAGAGGAAAATCACCTTTCTTTGATTACTCTATACTTTGTACAGGATCATCAACTAGAAACGTTGATGCTATAGTTCAAGAATTAAAGAAAGCTATGCCAGTAGTTAAAGGTATAGAAGGACAAGAAGAAGCAAACTGGGTATTAATTGATGGTGGAGATGTACTTGTAAGCGTATTTACAAGAGATGCTAGAAATTATTACAAATTAGACGAATTTTATGAAAGTGTTTAAAAATAATGAGAATATTAGATATAGAGGATAAGAGTAAAAGAGCTTCAGCTTTTCTATTCATAGTATTTCTAATATTTTTGGGATTAGTTTTAAGACTATATAACTTACAGATAACAAATAGTAATCTTTATCAAAATAGAGCAGCTAGAAACAGTTTAAGAACAAATACTATTAAGCCTGTTAGAGGAAAAATTTATGATAAGGATGGAGAACTTCTAGTAAGTAATACTACAGGTTATCATCTAATACATAAGGAAAGCCAAAATATCTCTCAGGATGAGGCTGAATTACTTAAAAAAGTATATGGAAAAACAGATGCTGAAAGAGAACAAATGTTTTCTAATTTAGGTAAGAAGTCAAAGGCTAAACTAGAAGAAATATATTTAGATAGTTTAGATATGATGAAATTAACTAATATAGAATACGATGATATTATAAACAAATTCTATAAAGTGCTTCCTATAGGATTTGATAAAGTAATTATTATAGATGAAGATTTAGATTCAGAAAGTGCTCTTGTAGGTGTTGAAAAAATAACTAATCCACGTATAGATATTTTAGAATATGATAAGAGATATTATCATAAACATGAGATAGCATCTCATGTGATAGGAAATGTTAAGCTTATTAGTGAAAAAGAGTATGAAGAACTAAAAGATAAAGGTTTTGAAAAAGATGACCTTGTAGGTAAAGATGGAATAGAAAAAACATATAATGTGGAACTTAAAGGAAGTTCTGGTAAAGAATTTGTTGAAGTAGATGCAAGAGGTAATGTACTTAATAAACTAGATGAAGAAAAAGCAGTACCAGGGAAAAATATTTATCTTTCAATAGATTATGATTTACAACAATATATGACTGATAATTTTAAAGGTAAAATAGGTACATTTATAGCAATTGACGTAAAAACTGGTAAGGTACTAACATATGTTAGTTATCCTGAAGTGGATTTAAATGTATTAAGCTCAAGAATAAGTAAAACTGATTGGGATAATTTGTTAAATTCACCTAAGAGACCTTTATTAAATAGAGGTATAGCAGGATTATTCCCGCCAGGATCTACAGCAAAAATTGCAAGTGGATTAGCAATTATAGAAAATGGAATTTCACCATATGATACTATGTATTCAAACGGAGAATTTACATATGGTAAAGTAACATTTAGAGATTCAAATAGAAGTGGACATGGAGTGACTAATTTCTTTAAAGCTATAGCTGAATCAGTAAATACATATTATTACCAAAATATATTAAGAATTAATAGAGATAAATATTTTGAAGTAGCAAAAGATTTTGGTATAGGAGAATTAACAGAAGTTGATCTTCCAGGTGAAGTTGCTGGAGTATTACCTACACCAGAATGGAAGAAGAAAAAATTTAAATCTGCCATAGATCAAAAATGGTTACCTGGAGATTTAATCAATATGTCTATAGGACAAGGATATATGCTTATGACTCCAATGCAAGTATTGATGATGTATCAAGCAGTTGCTAATGATGGAGTAATGGTTAAACCTACTTTTGTTGACTATTTTGAAACAGCAGATGGAATAAAAGAAACTAAAGAAACAGAAGTTTTAAGAAAATTAAATATTAAAGATGAAAATATTAAGAATATGCAAAAAGCTTTAAGAATGACAGTTACAGAAGGTACTGCAAAAGCTTTAAACTCACTTCCAGTGCCAGTTTCTGCAAAAACAGGAACAGCACAAAATAGGAATGAAGCCCATCACTCATGGATGGCAGGATATTTCCCTAGTGATAATCCTCAAATAGCCTTTGTTGCTCTTGTTGAGCAAGGAGGATATGGAGCAGTAGAAGCAGGAGGAAGAGTTTACGAATTCATTTCTAAATATTATGAATTAAAAGGAGTAAATTAATGAAAGAACATTTTATTAATCTCTTAAAATTATCAGATATACCAATGTCTGATGATATACTTGATAAATTAATGATATATCTTGAAATGCTTATAGAAAAAAATAAGGTGATGAATCTTACAGCTATAAGAGATGAAAAGGATATGATAGAAAAGCATTTTATAGATGCCCTATTACTTACTAAAGTAATAAAAGAAGATGAAAAGAAATTAATAGACTTAGGAACAGGTGCTGGATTTCCAGGACTTGTTCTTGCTATATATTATCCAGAAAAAAATTTCTTACTTGTTGATTCAGTAAAGAAAAAAGTTGCATTCTTAGTTGAGGTTATAGAAGCTTTAAATCTTAAGAATGTTAAAACTAGTAGTGAAAGAGCTGAAGAGATAGTTAAGAAATATAGAGAAAAATTTGATACGGCACTTTGTAGAGGTGTTGCAAACTTAAGAATAATACTTGAATATATGATACCATTTGTTAAAAGTGGTGGAAGATTCCTACCTCAAAAACTTAATTTAAATGAAGTAGAAGAATCTAGTAATGCTCTTAAAGTTTTAAACTCAACTATAGAACAAATACATAAATTTAATTTGCCATTATGTCAAGATGAGAGAATCATACTTGAAATAAAGAAGAATAACAAAACAAGCCTGGAATATCCAAGAGCAGTAGGAGTACCAAGTAAAAAACCGTTATAAGGAGGTCTGAACTATGAATTACAAAGGATTAAAAAGAAGTTTATCTGTAATGTTACCACTATCTTTACTTGTAGTTGGTGCAAAAAGTTATGTTAATACAGATATGTTTGAGTCACATTTAAAATCCTTATTAAATAATGTATTTAAAATAAAAGTAGATTATTCAGACTTAAAATTAAATGGTTTATCTGAAGTTGAAATAAAAGATTTAAGACTTCAAACTCAAGATGGTATAGAAGTAATAGCAGTTGATTTAGCAAAAGCTAAAATTAACCTATTTACACCTACTAGAATATCAGACGTAGAATTAATTAGGGGTAAAGTATTACTTGAAAGAAATGATAATAAGATAAATCTTGAAAATATTTTACCAGAACAAAAGAAAACAGATTATAGAAGATTATCTTCAATTAATAATCTTGTATTCAAAGATGTTACACTTACATTTAGAGATAATACTTTTAGTAGACCTATAGAAAAAATAATTAAGGATGTAGACGGGTATTTAATTAATAGCTTACAAACATCACTTGATTTAGAAGCAGTAGGTACTACTGATGGAAATAACATTAAAGATGGAGAACAAATAAAAATAAATATTAAACTAGATTCAAATCAAGATAAAAATGTTTTTGATTTATTCTCTAATAAAGCTTATGAAGAACAAAAGAAAGAAAAAATAAAGTTCAATTTTGACTTTAGAAATGTTGATGTGACTAAAGACCTTTTCCAATATGTGCCTATAGAAAATATTGTTTCAGTACAAAAAGGAAAGGTTAATGGTTTACTTGAAATAGCTGAAAATGATGATAAAAAACTTGAATTTTATGGAAAATTAGATATTAAAGAAGCTGATGTTAAATATTCAGACTATAAAGATATAATTAGAAATGCAAATAGTACTGTAAGATTTAATAAATATGATATAGATCTTAATGGAAATGCAAAAGTAGATGATGGAAATCTTGATTTGGGTATTAAATTTAATGTAGATAATAATAAGCTAAATGTAAAAGCAAAAGTAGATGATGTATATTATTCTACTTTAAAGAAATATTCATTAATAGAAAAAATGAATATAGATGGTAAATCAGATAAAGTATTTGGAGATATAGATTTAGAAATAGCTTTAAAAGATAAAGAATTTGATATTGAAAAATTTGATGGTAAGGTTAAAACTAAATACTTAAATGCTTTTGGTAGTGATTTTACTAATGTAGATTTAAACTTTAAATTAAAAGAAAAGAATATAATAAATATTGATGCTAAAAATTTAAATTTAAGCAAAAAAATAGATGATGAGATAGAACTTGATGAATTAATAAATGCAGATTTTGATTTAAATGTAAAAAATATTACAGGTAAAGGTAAATTTGATATACAAAATAGAAGTAAATTTATTAACCTGAATAAAATAAATGGGGATGTTGAAGTTAAGGAAAACAAAGATGTAGTGGTTAACTTTAATGAGAATAATATATCAGGAAAACTTGCATATGATAATAAAAATGAGCAAGTAAAGGTATCAACTAAGGCTAAAGCATCAATTAATGTTAAATATAAAGGTAATGACCTTGATATTAAAGCAAATGTAAATAATCTAACTTATTCACTTGAGAAAAAAGATTTTGTGGGTGGAAATGCAGATGTATTTGCAAAATCTAATGATAGAAAATATTTTAATGATTTAGATGTAAAATTAGATGTTAAAAATGGTGTATATAATATTAATGCTAATGCAAGAACTGATGAAGGTAATGTAAGTATTAACAGTCATAGTTGTAAAGCATTAAATCATGCATATACTTTGCATGGACATAATTTTGATTTAATAGCATATATGAAAAAATTAGGAATAAAAAATCTAGATGATGTAGAGGGACAAAGACAAAATTTCATAGCCAATATATTAGCTAAAAATCTTAAAAATGCTCTGATGTTATCATTAGATGTAAATAATCCAATTAATATTAAATATAAAGAGAATAAATTAGGTATAAAACCTAAACTTAAAAATGTAATATATGATTTTAAAGCAAGAACTGTAACATCAGGAGATATAGACTTAGGTGTTAATGGTGATGGAAGTATATTTGATAATGTACATGCTAATGTAAATATTGGTAAAAATGGATATAAAGTAAATTCTATAGTTAGTATAAAAGATGGTAAGTTATCTATATCTGGAAATACTACAAAAGATTTCTTACATTCATATAACATAACAGGAGAAAAGGTTGATATATTAGAAATTGGAAAAGGTTTAGGATATGTCAATAAAGATATAGAAGAAACTATGCCACTTGACTTTACTACTAAAGTTAATGGAGGTTTTGATAATTTAACAGGGGATATTCATATTACAAGTCCTTATGGTGGATATATAGCTGAATATGAAAACCTAGTTTTAGATGGTAAGATTAATAATCTAAAAGAATTTGATATGGATTTAGATTTAAATATGGATGAATTATGGATTAAATATCAAAGATTCTTAGATGTTAAATCTAAAGTTAAAATTAGAAAAGAAGATATAGAAGTTGAAGAATTTGGTAATGATAAACTTAAAGTTAAAGGTACATATAACCTAAATAGTAGAGAGGTTGATTTAAAATCTAACTTAAATGCATATAATATCTACTCAACTTTTGGACCTGATATAGATTTATTAGTTAATAACTTAAACTTTAATGTTAATGGGCCTATAGATGATTTAAATGGTAATATTTCTGTTGAAAAATCACCGGTATTATTAAATAAAAAGCAAATATCTGATTTTGTAATGAATGGTAATATAGTAAATAACAAAGTTAACTTAAATGAGATGAAAGTTAGAGACTATAACATAAGTGGATATTATGATATTAGAGAGAAAAACTATGATATTAATGTAGCTCTTAAAGAAGATAATATTCAAGAGCTAATAGATATTAATGATTTAAAACTTAATGTAAATTCTAATCTAAATCTTAAGGGAACATTTGAAAATACAGATATTACAGGTAGATTAGATATAGATAATTTAAGCTATAAAGAATACAAAATACCTAAGATATATTTAGATTTAAATCATAAAAATACAGATATATTTAATGTAACTAAGACAGGTATATTAGATATTAACAGTTTTGAAATAAAAGACGGTAATAACAAAGAAGTATTTAAGTTTAATGATAGTTTTGATCTAGCTAACTTAAATATAGACTATAACATAAATAATAAAGAAATAGATTTAGAAAAGATAACTATATTAAATCCTGAAACATATAAAGGTAAATTAATCCTTGATTTAATACTAAGACATAATCAAGCAGAAACATTTGGATCTTTAAATGTTAAGAGTGATAATTTAGCATTAAATAATTTAAAAGTAACAGATGTTAATTTAGATGTGCAAGGAAATGATAAAGGTATAAATATTTCTGAGGCATACTTAGAATATGAAAATAATCCATTCCTATTAGATGGATATGCTTCATATCCATTAAATGACTATAATTTCAATCTATTAGCTAATGATTTTAACTTAAAATTCTTAGAAATTAGTGATAAAATTAAAGAGTCTAGCGGTATAGCTAATTTAAATCTATACTTGAAGAAAAATTTAGTACAAGGTAATATTAATATAGATAATTTCTCACTTAAAACTACAGATGATATTGCTAACTTAAATAGAATAAATGCAGATATAGATCTTAAGAATAAGACTATTACATTAAATGGTTTAAGTGGTAATGCAAATGGTGGAAACTTCAGTATTTTAGGTAAGTTAGATTTACCAGAAATTGCTGATGATTTCGTAACATCTAAGAAACTTAAGATGGGACCTATAGAAGTAAATACTAAGATGGATAATGTAAATCTTAAATATGCAGGAAATAATTTAAGAGTTACAAGTGATGTTAAGATAGAAAATAATAAGATATTTGGTAATGTAATATTAAACGATGGAAATATTGTAAATATAGCTCCATTTATTAATAACAATACACAAAGCTCTAAGACTAAGTTAACTAATGTTAATGACTACTTCACAGAACTTAAGAATCAAATAATAAAAAATGTAATTAATCAACACATCTTAGATGTGTCACTTGAAACTGAAAAAGATATTAATATCAATATTCCATCAGTAGCAGGGGTAGTTAAAGACATTAAAGGAAGTGCTTTTGGAAATGCTAGAGTTGCATTTGATAGATCTAATTTATCAGTATACTCTGATTTAAGTGTAAACAAAGGAGAATTTGTATTAAATGGGCATAAATTTAAAGTTGAAGAAGCTGTTGTTAAGTTCCCAGGAAGCTTAGATCCTAGTATAGACTTTAAAGCATATACTAATGTTGGTGGAGATAATATACAAGTTAAAATAACAGGAACACTTAATAATAAAGTTATTGAACTTAGTTCAGAGCAAGGGAAAGATACTAATGAAATATTAGGAATTATTGCTTTTGATGAAGAAGGTGGAGTAATAGATATTGAAAAGATTAAAGCTTCTAATATAGTTGGTAAAGCATTCTCATCAGCTTTAAATAACTTATTATTCTCAGCATTTACGAATAAAGTAAGTTCAACTTTAGGAATTAATGATTTTAAGATTAAAGCTAACTTTGATGCTAAAAATAGTTTAGAATTTACTGATATAATAAACAATACGACTACAACTTTCTATATCAATGACCAATTCTTTGATATTAGTAATCTTTATTGGAATGCTGAACTTACAGTTCCATTTGATTTAAAAATAGATAGTATTAAGAATAAACTTAAATATAATCTATGGTTAAATTACTTCTTGAAAAAAGGAATATCTACTACAGCAGGTATTAAGAGTCCTATAGATGTTTCTACAAGTAAGACAGGAAATGCAACGTTCTATACAGGGTTACAATATGATAATAGATATGGAACATTTGTGGATATTGTTGATGATTTATCTACTTTATTTAAGAAAAGACAAGTACTTCAGAATAAAGAAAAAATAGAAAAAGAAGTTGATGTAAATATGAATAAGTAGAAAAAAATATAAAATTATGATATAATTACGTATGTATAAATTGATAAAAAAATAGGAGGACACTCTATGAAAAATAAAATATTAATTTCGTTATTATCTCTTGGTACAGTTTTAATGGCAGCACCAAAAATTAATAATATAGAAATTAGCAATTTAAAAAATTTACCTGAAGAAATGGTAAGAGAGTTATTACCAGTTAAAGAAGGTACAGAATATACAAATAAACAATTAAGCGATATTTATTTAGCATTAGTAAGAACAGGATTCATACAAAACGTTAACGTTTATCCAACAGAAGAAGGAGAAAATGTTAATTTAAAAATAGTTGTTGATGAAGTTCCAAATGCTGATAAAATACTTCAAAACATGAAAGAAATTGAAGAATTAAAGAAAAAAACAGAATTTAAAATAGGACAAATTACAGTTAAAGGTACTGAGCAAAACATTCAACCATTAATTGATAAAACAGGACTTAAAAAAGGTGAATACTTCACTCCATATGATGCTAAATTATTAGAAAATCTAATTTTATCATCTGGATATTTTGGAGCAACAGAAATCAAAGTATATAGAACTGCTGATGAAAAAGTAATAGATGTTGAAGTAAATGTTTTAGAAAATCCAGTAATTAAATCTGTTAACATTAAAGGTTCAAGCATTTTAAGTGAAGAACAATTAAAAGAAATTTCAGGATTAAAAGTAGGAGAAGTATTAAATGGAAGATTACTAACATTAGAAGAATCTCCAATAATTAGAGCTTATTCTGAAAATGGATTCTTATGGGTAGGATTTAAAGATGTAACAGTAACTAACGATGGAGATGTTACTATAGAATTACTTGAAGGTAAAATTAAAGATGTAGTTTATGAGAAAAAAGGTAGTGCAAAAGAAAATGAAAGAATTAGTGAAAAAGATTATGCATTAAAAACTCAACCTCATATCTTTGAAAGAAATACTTATGTTAAAAAAGGTGAAATTTTAAATCAACAAGCTCTTGAAGTTACTTTAAGAGAGTTATTTAGAACAGGATTATTTGCATCACTTTCACATGAAATAATTAAAGATTCTGAAAATCCTGAAGATTTAACTTTAAAAATTATAGCTACTGAAAGACCTACAACAGGAATAAGTGCTAATATCTCTTATTCAACTGAAGATAGTTTATCAGGATCATTAAAATTAGAAGATACAAACTTCTTAGGAAGCGAACAAACATTCTCACTAGTTGGAGAAGCTGGGGTAAAAGGAAACTATAACTTCTCATTCAACTTTAAAGATCCATGGATAAAAGGAACTGATAGATTACTTGCAGGAGGTTCAGTATACTTCAAGAAAACATCAGTTAAACCAAGAGACTTAGAAGGATATCAAAAAGGTCAAGAACAACAAATTATTGATAAAAACCTAATACAACCTACAGATAAACAATTTGTATTTGGTATCAACGGACAAATAGGTAAAGGATTAACTAAAGATCTTTACTTAACAGTTTCACCAAGATTATTAAATGTATATTCTAAAAATAAAGGAAGCAATGTAAATACTAGAGTATATCAAGATTATACATTACTTGCATTAGGTGCAGACTTAATCTACGATAGTAGAGATGATAGAAACACTCCTAAGAAAGGTCTATATGCTGACTTATTCATAGAAGGTGGATACATAGTTAGAGATAAATCATTAGTTCTTGAGAAAGGACAAAATGGTACTTACTCATTTAAACAAGAAAATGGAGCTTATGTTACTCAAAAACCAAGAGCTTACTTTACTACATCAGCTGATTTAAGAGCATATCATCCAGTGTATAAAGATAAAAACTCTATGGCATATAGATTACTTGGAAGCTATTCACATGCTAATACTCCGTCAGGACAATTAACTACTGTAGGAGATGGAATTACATTAAGAGGATTACAAACTCCAATAGCAGGCAACCAATATGCAGTAACATTTACAGCAGAAAATAGAACATACATCAATGATTATTTACAAGCAGTAATATTCTATGATGCAGGTATAGCTCAAAATGCGGTTAATCCAAATACAGGTAAACTTAAATTCATGAATAATATAGGGCTAGGGGCAAGAGTAAATACTCCTATAGGTGTAGTTAGACTTGACTATGCATGGGATTTAGAAAGAAAACCAGGAACAAATAAATCTAAAGGTAAATTTAATTTTGGATTTGGACAAACATTCTAGATAAAATGGACTAGTATCACTAGTCCACTTTGTTATTTAAAAAGTGAGGATAAAATGAAAAAGTTTTTAGTATTTTTATGTGTGTTTTTAGTTACAATATCTTGTACTTCAAGAAGTGAAGTAGTAGTTGAGCAATTTATGAAAGATTTCAAAGAATTTAATATGGAAGAGACAAAAAAATATTTAAATAATCCAGAAATAATAGATAGCTTAGACTTAAATTTTAAAAATGAGTCTCAAGTAGTGTTTTTTGATGCTCTTTTTCATAATCTAGAATATGAAGTACAAAACAAAACAAAAAGAGAAGATGGAACAGAGGTTGTTAATGTAAAGATATCTAATATAGATGTTGAAAAAACATTTGAATTAGCATATAAGCAAATATTTAAAAAGACTTTCTTAGGTGAAAGTAATGTAAATATTAAAGATGTATTTGTAGAGTTAATGACTTCAAAGAATATATCTAAGCGTATTGTAATAAGTCAATTTTTAATGGTAAATGAGGGTAGAGACAGAAAAATACTGTTAAGAAAAGAAAATATTGATGATTTACTTGGTAGATACTTTACGACTTTAAATGATATAAATTTCAGTATACAACAAGGAGAATAAATGTTATTAAGAGGAATAAGCAAAAGTGTTAAATTTATGATAATGGATAGTACAGATTTAGTAAAAGAAGTAATCAAGAGAACAAATCTTGATATGCTTTATTCAAAAGATGTTTCTAAATTAACTACTATGGGTGCAATACTTGCTCAAAATATTAAATCAGGTAATACTAAAATGTCACTTTCATTAAAAGGTGAAGGGGCACTTAAAAGCTTCATAGCTAAATCTACTATTAATTCAAATATTGCAATAAAAGTAGATATAGATGAAGAAAAACACATAGAATTATTAAATGCAATAAATACTAACAATCAAGAAGAAATAAAAAGATTATATGATCTTACAGGAGCTAAATTACAAGTAATGGTAGATTATGGATTAAAAAATCCATATTCATCAGTATTTTTAGTTAAAGAAAACTTATTAGAATTATCCTTAAATGAATATTATGAAAAATCAGAGCAAACTAAAACTATTTTAATTTGTTCTACTAAATATGATGAAAATCTAAATGTTGAAAAAGCATCAGGATTAATGATACAATTATTACCTGATGGAGATGAAAATGTACTATATTGGTTAGCAAATAAACTAGAGAGATTATTAAATGTAACAGATATGTTAAAAAATAATTTTAGTTTAGAAAGAATTGCTCACTTAATTTTTGAAAATGATGAAGAAATATTTGCAAATGAAAGTCTATATAAAGGTTTACCTTATGATAAATTACCTATGATAGAAAATATAGAAATATTAAGTAAGGATGAAATAAAATATGAATGTGATTGTAATAGAGATTACATGCATAGAGCATTAAAGATTTCATTATCTAAAAATGATATAGATGAAATTATAAAAGAAGATGGATTTATAGAAATAGAATGTAGTTTTTGTGGAGAAAAATATAGATTTGAAGAAATGTAAGGGTGATATTATGGATACTTTCTTATTTACAGAGATAAATAAAGAATATATTTTTAAAATATGTGGTAAAGCAACTATGAAGAATTCTAAAATATTTTCAGATTTTGTAGATGAAAAAATGAAAGATGCTGAAGGTATTTCTTTTGAAATGTCTGAAACAATATATATGGATTCAACATTTCTAGGTTTAGTTGCCAAATATGCTATAGATATTAAAATGTCTAAAGGTAAGAGTTTAGTAATATTAAATCCTAGCGAAGAAGCATATATGTTTTTAAAACAAACAGGTATAGTTAAGTTTGTAGAAGTAATAACAAAAGAAGATATAGATATTAATGCTAAAGAAATATCTGGAACAGATTTTTCAAATATGAATGAAAAATCTAAATATATTTTAGAAATGCATGAAGTATTAATGGGATTAAATGAAGAGAATGAAAAAGTATTTAAACCTGTAGTCGATGCAATGAAAAAGGTGATTGAATAATGAGAATAGGTGTAATTTATGGAGGAGTTTCTACTGAAAGAGAAGTTTCAATAAATACAGGAAGACAAATAATAAATAATTTAGATAAAAATAAATATGAAGTTGTTGAAATAGAAATAATAGAAAAAAAAGATATATTTAAAGTAGTAGATTTAAATTTAGATTTTGCATATATAGCATTACATGGTGAATTTGGTGAAAGTGGAGATGTACAGGCTGTACTTGAAACTGCTGGAATAAAATATTCTGGTAGTGGAATACTTTCTAGTGCTGTATGTATGGATAAAGATGTTACTAAAGTTCTAGTCAAAAATGCTGGAGTTAGAGTAATAGATGGAATATGTGTTAGAAAAGAAGATAATACTAAATTTTCTGAATTAAATTTAGGAGAAAAAGTAATACTTAAACCTAATAGAGGTGGTTCAAGTATAGGTATATATTTTGCAACTAATCAAGAAGAACTAGAATATGGATTAAGTGAAATATTTAAATTAGGTGAAGAAGAAGTAGTTATAGAAGAAATGAAATCAGGAGTAGAGATTTCAGTTCCTATAATATCTGGAAAAGTATACCCTACTTTATTAATAGAACCTTTAAAAGATACTTTCTTTGATTATACATCTAAATATGAAAATGGTGGAGCAAAAGAATATGTACATTTCTTTGAAGATGAATTACAAAAAGAAATAAATGACTTTACAGAAAAAGCATACAAGGCAGTTAAGTGTAAAGGATTTGCAAGAATAGACTATATTATCGTTGATAATAAGGCATATTTCTTAGAAGTTAATACTTTACCTGGTATGACTCAAAATTCATTATTACCTAAATCTACATTACATATGGGATATTCATATTCAGAAACTTTAGATTTATTGATACAGGAGTCAATGAAACAATGAGAATAAAAAGAGATAAAACAAATTTAATAATATTTGTATTATTAAGTATTGCTTACCTTGCATCTATAGTTTATTTTAAAATAGATGAAAGAATACAATTTTTTATAGCTTTTATTATAGTTAATACTGTAAGAAAAGCTTTTAAAGCAAGAAGTGCTTTTAAAGCAGGTGATGTGACTATGATGTTTGAAGGAAAGATGGGATTTAATCCTATAGATCATATTAGTCTTCTTGATTTAGTAATAATAGGAGCATTAATATTGTTTAGATCACCTATAATATTTGGCCAAGGTAAAAATTTAGAAATAAAATATAGATTATTTAAAGATCAAAGAAAAGGGATGTTAAAAGTTGGACTTGCTTCACTTTTCTCTACAGTCCTAGTAATGATAGTAACTGGAGTTTTATTTAAGTTTAATTACTTATTTATTCCATATATTACTAATCAATGGACATTAAACATTTATGCTAATTTAATTATATTATTTAGAACAACATATTTAGTAGCAGCATCTATACTATTATTCAACCTATTACCATTACCTGGATTTGATATGTTTGATATAGTTTATTCATATGCTGATGATGATTTAAGAATTATGTTATATAATATGAATAGATTTAGCCCTGTTTTCCTTATTATCTTATTATATATAATATTAAATACTAATATTTTCTCTGCTATTATTTTTGATTTATTTAGGTTAATACAATGAAAACTGTAGAAAAAGAAACAGTAATAGAATTTATAGAAAAAAAATCTAGGTTTATAGGTTACATTAAACCTATAACTACAGTAAAAGAAGCAGAAGATTTTGTAAATAAGATAAGTGAAAGAAATTTTGATGCTACACATAATGTTTATGCATATAAGGTAGTGGAAAATAATCAGGAATATTTTAAATTTAATGATAATGGAGAACCAGTAAATACAGCAGGTAAACCTATGGCAGAGATAATTACAAGACTAGATGTATCTAATGTAGTGATAGTAGCTACAAGATATTTTGGCGGTATAAAACTAGGAGCTGGAGGTTTAATTAGAAACTATGCTAAAACTGCAAAACTTGCAATTAATGAGGCAGGTATAGTAGAATATATAGTGAAAAAAATTATACTACTAGACTTTGACTATTCTAAATCTATTGAAGTTGAAACTTTAATAGAGAAGAATAATATGGAAGTATTAGATAAAGTATATAACGAAAGAGTTATGATGAAACTTAAAGTTTCAGAAAATGAACTTGAAAAAATCAAAGAAATACAAGGAATAATTTTAATAGAAATGTGAAAGGAGTGATAACATGATAGTAGCAATAGTTGGAAGACCTAATGTTGGAAAATCAACACTATTCAATAAATTAATTGGTGATAGATTATCAATAGTTAAAGATGAAATTGGTGTTACAAGAGATAGACTATATAGAGAAACAGAATGGTCTGGGAAGAAATTTCTATTAGTTGATACTGGAGGATTAGAACCTCGTAGTAATGATTTTATGATGAGTAAAATCAAAGACCAAGCTAGAGTTGCGATAGATGAAGCAGATTCTATCATATTCTTAGTTGATGGTAAAGCCGGAATTACTGCAGTAGATGAAGATATTGCAAAAATACTTAGAAAAGAAGATAAGAAAGTTATAGTAGCTGTAAATAAAATAGATAACTATATGAGAGATAAAGATGCTATGTATGAATTTTATGGATTAGGATTTGAGGATGTAATCCCAATTTCTGCAGAACATAAAGTAAACTTAGGAGATCTTTTAGATGCTGCTGTGGAAAAATTCCCTGTAGTTAATAAAGAAGAAGAACCAGGATTATGTATAGCAGTACTTGGAAGACCTAATGCAGGTAAATCTTCTTTTGTAAATAAGATATTAAATAAAGAAAGATCAATAGTTAGTGATATTGCTGGAACTACTAGAGATTCTATAGACTCAAGCTTTAATTATGATGGTGAAAAATATACTATTATAGATACAGCAGGAATTAGAAGAAAATCTAAAGTTGAAGATGATATTGAATACTATTCAGTTTTAAGAGCAGTTAAAGCAATACAAAGAGCAAATGTTTGTGTACTTATGTTAGATGCAACTGAACTATTAACTGAACAAGATAAGAGAATTGCGGGATTAATATTTGAAGAGAAAAAACCTTTAATAATTGCAATTAATAAATGGGATTTAATAGAAAAAGATAATAAGACAGTTAAAGAATTTACTGATCTTGTTAAAGCAGATATGCCATTCTTAGACTATGCACCTGTAGTTACAATATCAGCACTAACTGGTAAAAGAACTATAAATATAGTTGAACAAGTTAAGATGATAAGTGAAGAATATAATAAGAAAATATCTACAGGACTTCTAAATCAAGTATTAGAAGAAATGATAGCTAAAAATCCTGTTCCTACAAGAAAAGGTAGAGCAGTTAAAATTAACTATGGAACACAAATTGGTGTTGCACCACCAAGATTTGTATTCTTCTCTAACAACCCTGATTTAATACATTTCTCATATAAGAGATATATAGAAAATAACTTAAGAGAATACTTTGGATTTGAAGGTTCTCCTATAGAAATTACATTTAATAAGAAAAATACAGGATATGGAGAATAAATTAATTTGAAAAAGTTATAAAAAATCAATAAAGACTCTAAAAAATACCCCTAATTAAATAGAATGTCCTTCTATTTTTTAGGGGTTTTGTTTATTTTTTATAAAATACCTTTTCTTTTATTCTATTTCAAGGTATAATAAAATCGAATATAATATTTTAGGAGGATATAATTCATGAAAAAAATTGTTTTTGGACTTTTAGCAATTACTTCTATGGTTTCAATGTCGGCTACCACTGGAAATTTTGAAATAGAAGGTAATGTAGAATTTGGAAAAGGTACTAATTTAGATTTAAATGGAAAAACTAAATTAGGAATGTATTTAGATTCACAAAAAGATGCGTATTTCTTTATTAATTTAGAAGGCGCAAAAAAAGATGTTTTAGACACTAATACTTCAGAAGCTAAACATTTAGTAGGTTTAAGCTATGAAAAAAATTTAGGAGATAAAACTGATGTAGGAGTTTATGCTGCATATAAAAATCTTGTAAATCGTAGTTATGATGAAGATAAAAGCTTTAAAAATGAATTAACTAATCATTTATCTGTTAAGAATAAATATAAGGATGATTTCAATTTCTTCCAAAAAACAGATGCTTTAAATAGATTAGGGTATAAAGAAGAAAAAGGTAAAAACACTATTATAGGAGCACATGCAAATACTCGTATTAATAGAACAGATCTTTATGCTGGAGGAAGCTTTACAACTAAAGATTATGCAAAAGGTACTAATAGATTCTATTCTTATTTAGAAACTAATACTATGTATGATTTAGGGTTCTTCAATACTAAATTTATATATGATGTAAATACTGAAACTCAACAAAAAACTAAAGTTATAAGTAATAAAGCTAAAGAAGGAGATATTAATGTTGCTGAAAATGGTGGAGCACTTAATGTAGATCTTAAATTCTCTAGTTCAAGAATAATACCTGATACTTTCTTCTACAATCAAGCTAAACTTGATTTAAAATCAGGATTTAAAGCTACTGAAGAAGGAGAAAGATTCCTAGAATTTGAACAAAAAAATTACTTTAAATATACTGGTATCAAAAATCTTACTGTAGTTGCAAAGGCAGATTATGAATTAAAACATTCAGTATATGTTGATGGTAAGGCTAAAAAAACTAAAAAAGGTGAAAGTAATTTAATTGATGAAAATAAACATACAGTAAGAGTTACAGGAAATGCTAATTATGTTACAGATAAATATAGATTGTTTGGAGAATTCTCAACTTCAAATAGTGTTTCTTTAGGTAAAACTATATTCACAAATCATAGTTATGACTTAAAAGCTATTTATGAACACAATGTGTTAGATAACTTAAAATTAATTACGGATGGTGCATTTAAAACATATATTTCATTTGCTCCAATTAGCGATGCAACTTTAGGATTTGGTTACAAATCTAGTGGAAGAGATGGACGTTTAATTTATGATAGTTCAAGTAGTTTAAAATATAGAATGTTAGGTCAAAGTAATAAAGGAGTAACTCATTCTATCTTTGCTTTAAGTGAAAATAAATTAACATATTTAAACAGAGGAGTAAAAGTAGAAGGAAACTTAAACTTTGCTAATGAATATGAAATGGTAACAGAAATCAAGAAAGTGAAAAAAGATGAAGTAATCACTAATACTAATAATTTATTATTATTCTTAAACCCAGGGTTTAAAGCTTCATATAAAAAAGATAAAGGATATATAGGTACTGAAACTCAATTTGCATATTCAAGAGATATGTTTAATAGTGAAAATGCAGAAAATAGATATGGTTTAATGAATAAAAATGAAGTTAAATATAATGTTGAAGAAAATATAACTTTAACTGCAGGACTTGATGTAGATTATAGAGTAAATAAATTATCATTTGATCATATGAATAATTTCAAAGATTATACTGAAAATTTAGGACATAACTTATTTAGATTCTATAAATATAGAAAAGTAGATGAAAATGAAACAAAGTATGAATATAACGAAGCTAAAGAATTATCAGTAAAAGATATGCCTGAAAAAGATAGAGAAATAAAAGTAAAAGTTGGTGTAGGTTCAGAACTTAAATTTGTTGAAAATAGATTAACTGTTAAACCAACTACATCATTTACTTATGTTTATAAAAAAGATAAAGATATTGATGCAGTTAAAAAATATATAGGAAATGTTGGATTAAATATTTCGTATAACTGGTAATTAGGAGAAGTAAAATGAGAAAAATATTATTAACACTTTTAGCATTAGCAAGTCTAGGATATGCTGAAAGTATTTCTGAAATACAAGGAAGAGGCCTTCAATCCCCTTTATTAAATAAAAATGTTAGTGATGTAGAAGGAATAGTTACTTACAAAATTAATACTAAATACAATAAAGGTATGTATATACAAAGTGAAAAACCTGATCAAGACTCTAATACATCTGAGGGAATATATGTAGAATATAAAGGTGTAGATAAAATATCTGTAGGAGATTTAGTAAATGTTTCAGGAAAAGTTGAAGAGTTACAATTTGCAAAATTTGATAGTACTAAATTGACAGTTACTGCAATAATTGCAAAAGATTTAGAAGTTCTAGATGTAAATTTAAAACCTATGGTTACAGAAATTAGAGGAGATGAAATACCTAGTAATATTGCTGATGGTGATGTATTAGCTTTAGATAGAAATGCATCTGCTATGGACTATTTTGAATCATTAGAAGGAATGGTAGTTAAAATTTTAGATCCATATATTACAGGACATAAAGAAGAATATGGAGACATATTTGTAATACCGAAGTTAGCTAGAGATAAAGCTGTAATTACAGAAAATGGTGGTATATTATACAATAAATATGGTAATGAAAAAAATCATGTAATAGATGTTTCAGCAGTTGATAGCTATTATTGGAGAGATAAACATTTCATTAGAGAATTTACTCCTAATCCAGGAGATAAATTTAAAGCTGATATAGTTGGAGTGTTAACGAATGATAACTATAACTCTATTAAAGTTTTACCTACAGAAGAATTACCACCTATAGAAAATATAGGTTCTAAACCTGATGTATTAGAATTTAAATATAGAGAAGATATGATTAATATTTCTTCATATAATGTTGAAAACTATGCACATGCAGTAAGTCCAGAAAGAACACCTATTTTTGCAAAACAAGTTAAGGATAAATTAAATACTCCTGATATTATTACTTTAATAGAAGTAGGAGATGACGATGGTCCAACAACAAGTGATGTAGTAAGTTCTGAAAAGAATGGACAAGCAATGATTGATGCTATTAAATATGAATCAGATATAGATTATGGATATTTAGCAGTAGATCCTGAATATGGAAAAGATGGAGGAATGCCATCTATGAATATACGGAATGCCATACTATATAGAAAAGATAAATTAAAATTAGTAGAATTTAACCAAAGTAATTCTTATGAAAATACAGAGGTATTGGTTGATGAAAATGGTGGTGCTAAATTAAAATATAATCCTGGTAGAATAGGAATTGATAGTAATGCATTTATAGCAACAAGAAAACCATTAGTTGCTTTATTTGAGGTAAACGGCAAACATCTATATGTTATAGGAGTACATTTAAGTTCAAAAAGAGGAGATGACCCTGTATTTGGTCCTAAACAACCACCTAGAAGAAGATCTGAAAATCATAGACATGAACAAGCTAAATATATTAATAATTTTGTTAAAGATATTTTATCTAAAGATAAAGATGCTACTGTAATAGTGATGGGAGATATAAATGACTTTGATTTCTCAGTTACTTCAGATAATTTAAGAGGGAATGAATTGATAGATGTTATGGGACAATTAGCACCTAATAAGAGATATTCTTATGTATATGAAGGTATGTCACAAGTTCTTGATAATATCTTTATAAACAAAGAATATGATGGAAATATTAATGTAGATGTTATTAGAATAAATCCTGAATTTACTAAGTCACAAGGTGCATTTAGTGATCACGATCCAGTATTTATACAGTTTAAATTGAAATAAAAATAATGGAATTATCTCATGATTGTGATAATTCCATTTTAATTTACCTATTATTTTTAACGAAATTTCTTACTTTAATTAGAAAATCTTTATCATGGGTGTCTAACCAAATATCAGGTTTAAAACCTTCATATTCATTTATATTTTCTAATATAGGAAGTGAAGTATAATTTGAAAAAATAAATGATGTTTTAGTATTAGGTAAATAGAATTTATCTCCTGAAGAATATTGAAAAGCACCTGATGTATAATCGCCGATTATATATGTATTTTTAAAATCAAATAATTTTGTGAAAAGTACAGTAAGTTCTGAAGCAGATGCACTTTCTTTATTAACTAAAATATATATTTTAGTATTAAATCTATTTGAGGCTTTAATATCATTAAAGTTTAAAAATAAATCTTGGTTATCCAAATCCATGTCAAATTTAAAATCAAAAATTTCTCTTAATAAGCTCTCTATATTATCCAAATATCCACCATGATTTCCTCTTAAATCTATAATAACATCTTTATTTTTAAAATTGGTATTTTTTACTTTTTCATATATAATTTTTTTATTATCGTAAAATCTAGGAATTGCAATATATACAATGTTTTCATTATCAGTATAATCAAAAATAGAAATATTATGATTTAATAAAGGATAAAGTGATATTTTTTCTTCTGTATTGTCTTTATGTTTAGCGTTTATTTCATAATAATTTAAATATTTTGAATTTTCTGTTTTTAAAATATATTGTATTTTCCCACTTAGATCTATTGTAGGAACTATATCAGCGTTCACTTCTAAAATATCATCTTTTTTAATATAATCTTTACTTAAATAAGTAAACTTTTCTATATGTTTAAGATTTTTATTATTAATATTAAAGTGTCCATCTTTAATGTACTTAGAGAATTCATTTATTAATATTTCATCATATTTTTTTTGAGTAATAGGAAAAATTTCTTTTTCAAGTTTATTAAATATATTTTCTTTAATTTTATTAAAGGTATTTTTTCCGCCGTTATTACAATAACCAACATAATGAGTTGATAGTAGTTTGAATAATAGTTCTGTATCACTGTATACACTTTCTTTATTATGTTTTCTATTTTCATCGAAAATATTTGAAATTAAATGTTCATATTTACTTGTTCTATATATTTTTAAATCTATTTCTGGTAATATTTCTAATTTACATTTTTTCTGTTTTTCATTTTTAATTTCTATTTTATAAGGCTCTATTTTTATTTTTTCTTCTTTATTTCTATTAATAGCAATAGTGATCATTATTAAGAAAAAAATTAATGGTAAAAATTTTTTCATGTAATTCCTCCAAAAATATATATAATATAATGTACCTCAAGTTTAAAAACTTGTCAAGATAATTTAGAAAAAATCAACTCTAATATAGAAAAATTCATATAAATATGTTAAAATAGAATAAAACGTTTAGGGAGCAAATATGAGCTTAGATAGATTATACCAATTAACAATTATGGAATATAATAAGAGATATGATTTAAGAGGAGAAATAGAAGGTGCAACTGATGTAGAAAGAGGACATAATCCTTCTTGTGGAGATGATCTTTCTATTGTTTTAAAAATAGATGGAGATAAAATTGAAAATGCATCATTTTTAGGGACAGGTTGTGCTATCTCTACAGCTTCTGCAGCTATGCTTGTAGAACTTGTTAAAGGTAAAAATATAGGTGAAGCTAAAGAAATCATAGATGTATTCTTTAAAGTAATGAAGGGTGAAGATGTAGAAGATGTTAAAAAAGATATTTTAGGTGAAGCTATGCTATTAGAAATAACTAAAGATATGCCTGCTAGAATTAAATGTTCAACACTTGCTTGGCATAGCTTAAAAGTAATATTAGAAAAACACTAGGAGATAAATATGGGTAAATTAATAATAATAGAAGGAACTGACGGAAGTGGGAAACAAACACAAACACAAAAGCTATATGATAGATTAATTAGTGAAGGTAAACTTGTTAAGAAAATTTCTTTCCCTAATTATGAATCTAATTCTTCAGCATTAGTTAAGATGTATTTATCTGGAGAGTTTGGTTCTAAACCTACTGATGTTAATGCATATACAGCTTCAACATTCTTTGGTATAGATAGATATGCATCATATAAGACAGACTGGGAGAAAGATTATTTATCAGGAACAATAATATTAAGTGATAGATATACAGGATCAAATATGATACATCATGGATCTAAAATAGATGATAAAGATGAAAAACATAGATATTTAGATTGGTTAGAAGACCAAGAATTTAATAAATTTGGTATACCTAGACCAAATATTACTATCTTTTTAAATGTACCAATAGAGTACACTTTTAATTTAATGGAAAATAGAGAAAATAAGTTTACTGGAGAAAGTAAAAAAGATATACATGAAAGTGATAAAGATTATCTAAGAAAATCTTACTATAATGCTCTTGCTATAGCAGAAGAAAAAGGTTGGAAAGTTATAGACTGTGTAAAAGATGGTGTAATGTTATCAATAGATAAAATACATGAGTTAATATATAATGAAGTGAAGGAGATACTATGAAACTTGAGACATTAAGAGGAATGAAGGATATGTTTGCAGTAGATGCAGAGAAGTATAACTACATAGTTAATGCTGCAAAGACTACATTCGATAAATATGGATATTCAAATGTAATAACACCAATATTAGAAGAAACGGATCTTTTTAAAAGAGCTGTTGGAGATGAAACAGATGTAGTTTCAAAAGAAATGTATACATTCATGGATAAAGGAGATAGGAGTGTTACTATGCGTCCTGAAGGGACTGCAGGAGTAGTTAGAGCATATTTAAATGCTGGATTCCATAAATCTAGTCCTAATGTTAAATGGTATTATCATGGGCCTATGTATAGATATGAAGCTCCTCAAAAAGGTAGATATAGAGAATTCCACCAATTTGGAGTAGAATCATTTGGAATTAGAAGTCCTTTCTTAGATGCAGAAATGATTACTATGGCATGTGAGTTCTTAAATAAATTAGGAATAAATGATTTGGTTGTGGAATTAAATTCATTAGGTTCAGTAGAATCAAGAATAATATATATTAAGGAATTACAAAACTATTTATTAGCAAATATAGATAAATTAAGTAATGATTCAAAAATAAGAGCAGAGAAAAATCCTTTAAGAGTTTTTGACTCAAAAGATGAAGGAGATCAAAAAGTTTTAGAAGGAGCTCCAAAATTACATGATTTCTTTGATGGAGAAAGTACTAAATTCTTTGAAGAATTAAAGGCTAATCTTGATAAATTTAATGTAAATTATTTAATTAATCCAGCACTTGTTAGAGGACTTGATTACTATTGTGATACAGTATTTGAAATTAAGTCAAGTAAACTTGGCTCTCAATCTACAGTACTTGGTGGAGGAAGATATGATAAGTTAACTGAAATCTTAGCAGGAGTTAAAGTTCCAGGAATAGGATTTGCAGCAGGTATAGAAAGACTTTCAATGTTAATGGATGAATCACTTCTTGTAAAAGAAGAAAAGAAAGTATTTATAGCATACTTTGAGGAAACAAAAGATTACTTATTTGAAGTATTAAAAGAACTTAGAAAAAATGATATTAACGTAGAATTTGAATATAGCCCTAAAGGTTTCTCTTCACAAATGAAGAAAGCTAATAAGGTAAATGCAAATTATGTAGTAATATTAGGAGAAAGTGAAATGAATGCTGGAAAAGTAACGTTTAAAGATTTCAGCACAGGAAACCAAGAAGAAATAACTATAACTGAAGTAGTAGAAAGGGTAAAATAATGTATAGAAGTCATAAGTTAAATGAATTAAGAATAGAAAATGTTAATGAAGTTGTAACTTTATCTGGATGGGTTGATAAAGTAAGAGATTTAGGTCACTTTACTTTTATAGACTTAAGAGATAGATATGGAATTACACAAGTATTAATTAATGAAAATTCACCAGCTGAAGTTCAAGAATTAGTAAAGAAAATTAAAAATGAATTTGTAATTCAAGTAAAAGGAAAAGTTCTTGAAAGAAGTTCTAAAAACAAAAATATTGAAACTGGAGATATAGAAGTATTAGCTGAAGAATTAACAGTACTTTCTACATCTAAACCTTTACCTTTCGAACTTACAGAAGGTAATGTAAATGAAAATTTAAGATTAACATATAGATATTTAGATATCAGAAGAAGAAGAGTTTTAGAAAATATTAAGAAGAGAAATGAAATGTTATTCTCTATTAGAGAATTCATGAATAATGAAGGATTCTTAGATATAGATACTCCTATACTTGGTAAAGCAACTCCAGAAGGAGCACGTGATTTCATAGTTCCAAGTAGAATACAAAAAGGAGATTTCTATGCACTGCCTCAATCGCCCCAATTATTTAAACAAACATTAATGGTAGCTGGAGTAGATAAATATTACCAACTTGCTAAATGTTTTAGAGACGAAGATTTAAGAGCAGATAGACAACCAGAATTTACACAACTTGACTTAGAAATGTCATTCATACATCAAGAAGATATTTTAAATCTTGTTGAAAGATTAGCTAAAAAAGTATTTACAGATGTAACAGGTGAAGTTCAAGAAGCACCATTTGAAAGAATTAGTTATGATTATGCCATGAATAATTATGGATCTGACAAACCAGATTTAAGATTTGGAATGAAAATACAAGATATTTCAGATATAGTTAATGGTAAAGGTTTCTCAGTATTTGATGATGCTATAGCAAATGGAGGAAGTGTTAGAGCTATAGTTAGTGAAGATAGAGAATTTTCTAGAAAGAAAATAAAAGACTTAGAAGACTTTGTTAAAGTTTACTATAAAGCTAAAGGTTTAGCATACATTAAGAAATTAGAAGATGGAAGTATTAATTCTCCTATAGCTAAATTCTTTGATGAAGCTACATTAAATGCTTTAGTTGAAAGATTAGAATTAAAGAATAATGAAATAGTATTCATACTTGCAGATAAAAATAAAGTAGTTCTAGATGGTTTAGGAGCATTAAGATTAAAACTTGGAGAAGAATTAGGATTAATAGACAAAGATAAATTTAAATTTGTTTGGGTACTTGATTTCCCTATGTTTGAATATTCTGAAGAAGAAGAAAGATATCAAGCAGCTCACCATCCATTCACATCAATTAAAAAAGAACATATTAAATATTTAGAAACTAAAGAATATGATAAGATATTATCTGAATCTTATGACTTAGTATTGAATGGATATGAAATTGGTGGAGGATCAATTAGAATACATGATTCTGAATTACAATCAAAAGTATTTGATGAATTAGGATTATCTAAAGAAGAGCAATTAGATAAATTTGGATTCTTCTTAGAAACATTAAGTTATGGAGTTCCACCACATGGAGGATTAGCATTTGGTCTTGATAGATGGTTAATGGCTATGTTAAAAGAAAACTCTATTAAAGAAGTAATACCATTCCCTAAAACTAATAAAGGTCAAGATTTATTAACTGGAGCACCAGCTGATGTTGATCATAAACAACTTGAAAATGATTTAAGACTTAAAAAAATAGTTGTTGAATAATAAAAAAAGCAATTCCTTAGGAATTGCTTTTTCTTTTACCATGTATACTATTATTCTAGTATTTGAAAAATTATTTTACAAATGAAAGTTAAGAAGAAATTGAGAATTTTTTTAACTTGGTTAAAAAAGTCTTTCTTTAAATTTTTTACATATATTGATTTAAAAAAAAAACGGGGTATAATTTTAGTGAAAAAAATATAAGGAGATAGATATATGAAATATACACTAGGTTTGGATTTAGGAGTAGCTTCTATTGGATGGGCAGTAACAAAAATAAATGAAAATGGAGAACCTATAGGTTTAGTTGATGCTAATTCGGTAATATTTACTCCTTTAGATAATGATAAAGGAAAATTATATAATGTTGAGAGAAGAAATAAAAGAGGTGGAAGAAGAATTTTAAGAAGAAAACAACATAGAATTGAAAGAACTAAAGAGCTTTTACTTAAATCAAAATTCGTAACTGAAACAGAACTAAAAGAAATATATAAAGGTAAAATTCAAGATATATATAGTATAAGATTAAAAGGGTTAACTGATCAATTAGAAAAAAATGATATCGAAAGATTGATGATTTTTTATTGCAAAAATAGAGGATTTAAATCAAATAGAAAAACTGATGAGTTAGAATTATTAGAAAGTTTAAAGAAGAAAAGCAGTGAAAATGATTCTGATGAAAAAAAATTAAAACCAATTATAGCAAGAAATACAGAAATAATTGAAAAAGAAGGGTTAACACCTATTGAAGTAATATATATGACTAGAGAGAATGATAATACTATTTTAGGATTTAAAAATAAGGAAGGAAACTATAAATTTGGATTCAAAAGAAATCAAGTAATAGATGAAGCTAAAAAAATACTTGGAAATCAAAAATTAGTTTCAAAAGAACTTTTAGATTCGTATATTGAAATATTATCTTCTCAAAGAGATTTTTCTGATGGGCCTGGTGGGAATAGTATGTATAAAATTGATTACAGTAAACTTGCAGGTACTTGTAAATATACAGGTGAACCAAGAGCTGTAAAAGCATCACCTTCATTTGAAATATTTGTAATGCTTCAAAAATTAAATAATATTAGATATTTTGATTTTAATTCAGAAAACAAGAGAGAAAAGAAAAAACTGGATAAAGATACTATCCAAAGAATATATGAATTAGTATTTTTTAAAGATAAAAAACTTACTTATTCTTTAATTCAAGAAAATATAAAAAGTAAAAATATTAGAATACTTGATATTCCACAATTATCTAGAAATGAATATATTAAAAATAGAAAATCATTTTTTGGTGAAATAAATAAAGACGATATAATTGAGGAACAAATAATTGAGTTTAATGAAAAACTGAATAAGGAAAGAATGAAACAAGAATTAGTCAAAAATAATTTAGCTGTTTATAAGAAATTAAAATCAGACTTTAAAAAGAATGGTATATCAGAAGAAAGAATAAATGAACTAGGTGGAATTGATTTTCTTGATTTAGTAGCTGAAATATTAACATATGCTAAAACAGATACAAAAGTAGATTACTATGTAGAAAATGTTGAAAGATATAAAGTTTTTAAAGAAGCTAAGGATATAGTTGAAGTAATTAAAGGATTTCCAAATTATACAAGAAATGGAAATTTATCTTTAAGTTTAATCAAAAAATTAAATAGTAAATTACTTGAAGGAATGGATTATGAAGCGTCACTTTCTAGTTTAAATTATTACATTGATACTAATACAGATTGGAAAAAATTCCCAACTATTGCTCAAATAGAAGAAACGCTTAATACAAAAATTACTAACCCAAATGTAAAACATATATTAGTTATACTTAGAAAATTATATAACACTATATTATTTAAATATGGAAGACCAGAAAAGGTTCATTTAGAATTAGCTAGAGATTTTTCTAATGATTTTTCTACAAGAAATATTATAAAAAGAGAGCAATTAGATAATAAAGTTAAAAAAGAAGTTGCAGCATTTGAAATGTATGGTGAAAATAAAGATATAGTAGTAGGTAAAGAAAGATTGTCACAAGATGATTTTATTAGAATAAAATTATGGGAAGAACAAAACAAAATGTGTATTTATTCAGGTAAGCCTATAGAAAGACATCAATTAATTAGTGCAGAAGTACAAGTTGATCATATTTTACCTTATTCAAAATCTTATGATAATTCTTATTCAAATAAAGTGTTGGTACTTTCAAAAGAAAACCAAGATAAAAAAGAAAGAACACCTTATCAATGGCTTAAAGATACTCAAAAATGGGAAGAATTTAGAAGAAGAGTTGAATTAAATATTAATATTAATAATAAAAAGAAAGAAAATTTACTTTTTAAAGAAGAAGTAGTAAAAGATGATTTTTTAGAAAGAGAATTACATGCAACAAGTTATTCTTCAAGACTTGCATTAAATATTTTCCAAAGATTAATTCCAGTTTCTGAAGAAGCTAAATATGATAAAGATGGTAATGAAAAAACCAAATACATATATAATAGAAATGTTGTAGCATTTAATGGTAAAATGACATCTAAATTGAGAACACTTTATGGATTAAACAGGTTTACACATAATTTCGAATCAGGAGATCTTGAAATTAAAAATAAGAATTTTAGTATAAAACCATTTATAATAAATAAAGACAGCTTAGTAATAAGTGCAGAGAATTTAGAAACAGGTTTAGTAGTTTCAACTGAAACAAAAGTTGAGAAAAATAAATCAGGTGAGTTTAAAACTGTTAAAGATGAAGTATTACAAAAGGAACTTTCTAAAAAGATTAATTTAGAAAAAATTTCTGAAGATTTTGAAAATAAAGTTCTTTTTGATGTAAAAGTTGTTGATGTGGAAGAAATAAAAAATGTTGAAAGTGAAATTACTTCAATATTATTTAAAATGCTAAGCAATTTAAAGGAACAAGTTTATAGTAAAAATAGAGATAATCACCTACATCATGCTTTAGATGCTTTCCTTTTAACAAATATGACTAAATCAATGCAGATGAAATTGACTAAGTTTAATCAATTGATCTCAAGTTTAAAAAATAGAGATGAAGAAATATTGATTGAAGAAAAAGGGGAATATGTAAATCCAAGAGAATTTGCAGAAGAGCTAAATAAAGAGAAATTTGTGGATATAAATGGAAATGAAAAGGGGATGAAATTTACTATTGATGGAAAAGAATATAAGTTATCGTTAACAAAACCATATGATGATTTCTATAATGATATTAAATTTAAAATCTTTGATAAAAGAGAAATACCTAAATTTCCATTTCATGTAGTTAAGTCTAAGGTTAAAGGGGCCTTACATGCAGAAACAATATTAGGTGAAAGTAAAGGGGAAATTACTAAGAGAGTATCAGTATTTAATTTAGATAATAAAAAACTTGAGAAACTATTTGATAAGGAAAATACACAGAAAGAAATATATCAAACACTTATTAAGTGGATTGCAAGTAAGAGTAAAGAATATCCAAGACTAAAGAATGGAAATATAATTAAAAAGGTTAAATTAGTTGATGGAAATAAAGATAAATTAATAAAACTTGGAGATAAAAGATATGTGGAAATGGGGCAAACTATAGTTAAAATCCTTGTTTTTGAAAAAGATGGAGAACAAGGTTTAAGATTTGCTTCTTTAGGAAGATATAACTATAACTTATTAAAACAAGGTAAAGATTTTGATATAATGATATGGAAATCTCAAGGTGAAAAGAACTCTCAAAAGGTAAACTATAATAAATTAGAAGAAAATGGATATAAATTAAAATATGAATTAGTCTCAGGTGAATGTATCAAATTAGAATTAAATTCAGGAGCAGTATGTGAATGCTTAGTTGTTGGGTTTGGGTCAGGGTTATTTGAAGTTAATACACTTTTAGGTGATGGATTAGATTTAATTGACAATAATATTTTTAGAAGTGTTAGAAAACAATACCAAATTACTATCTCAAATATAAAATCAATTAAAAAAGTTTCAAAAAATATATTAGGTGATTATGATGCCTTTTAGACAAATATTGATAACACAAAAATCGTATATTCATTTTGAAAATGATAATTTAATTATTGAAAGGGATGAAAAAAAGTTATCAGTTCCAATTAATGATATTGCAATAATAGTTTTTGAATCACTTGATAGTACTATAAGTTTGAGATTAATATCTGAATTGTCTTTAAAAAATATAACAATGCTATTTTGTGATTATAAACATATGCCTGCTGCATATAGCCTACCTATTAACCAGCATTACAGAATACCGTATGTACATAATTTGCAAATACTCCAAACACAAGTTTCAAAAGATCTAATATGGGAAAAATTACTTAAGGCTAAAATAGCTAATTCTAGAAAAGTTTTAGAGATTGAGAATGCTTCAAGTAATGTTATAGAATTGATGGAGAAATATGAAAAAGAAGTAGTAGGGAATGATAGTCAAAATAGAGAAGGGACGGCAGCAAAAGTATTTTTTAATTATCTTTATGGGACTGGATTTTGTAGGAAGAATGAAAAAGATGCAATAAATATGGCGTTAGATTATGGATATGGAGTTTTTAGAAGTGCAATAACAAGATTATTATGTACTTTTGGATTAACAACACATATTGGTGTTCATCATGATTCTATGTTGAATGCATTTAATCTAACATATGATCTTATTGAAGCTTTTAGACCTATAGTTGATTATTATGTTTTTAATTACATGCATCATTTTATACATGATGATGAATTAAGTATAGATACAAGAAAAGAATTAATTTGTTTGTTAAATGCGAATGTAAAAGTTAATAAAAAAGAATATACTGTTTTATATGCAATGGAACTTTTAATAAAAAGTTATTTAAACTTTTTAGAAGATGGAAATGAAAAACTGGCAATACCTGAAATAATTAAAATAGATTTTTATGATCTCTTTAAAGAGTTATAAAGAAATGAGATTACTTGTTTATTTTGATTTGCCAGTTTTAACAAAATTAGAAAGAAAACAAGCTCAAGATTTCAGAAAAAATCTTCTATCTGAAGGTTTCATTATGATGCAATATTCTTGCTATTCAAGATTTTGTAGAAATGAAGCAGAATGTTCTAAGTATTTTAGTAGGGTTAAAAAATTATGTAATAGGTTAGATGGTGGAGAAGTAAGAATATTAAGAGTAACAAATAAGCAATATGAGAATATGATAGTATTAGTAAAAGAACCTAAGATTAGTGAAATTAAAGTTTCAAAATGTCCATTAGTTGTTTTTTGATAATGTGAATGTGAATTTTGTTCTAATGGATTTTGATTAATTATTCGGATTTGAATTGTATCTTCTAGTAACGGAATTATACTAATTTCGTTGCTAGAGGATACAGATTCTTAGTAAATTTGAATAATGTGAGTGAAATGCATATAATTTGTATCATTAAAGTATGATACAGATTCTTAGTAAATTTGAATAATGTGAGTGTAAAGTTCCTAATACTGTGTACATAATTTCGATACAGATTCTTAGTAAATTTGAATAATGTGAGTGGGACTCTTGAAGACTTTGAAAAATTTGATAGATACAGATTCTTAGTAAATTTGAATAATGTGAGTGAATGATAATTCAAATAGGACATAAAGACTTGATACAGATTCTTAGTAAATTTGAATAATGTGAGTGGAGATATGATAGATTGATTTTAGACCCTATGATACAGATTCTTAGTAAATTTGAATAATGTGAGTGTTTTTCCATTTATTCTCGAGTTTCCATTATGATACAGATTCTTAGTAAATTTGAATAATGTGAGTGTTTAATGCAATTAAATGAAGATATTATCAAGATACAGATTCTTAGTAAATTTGAATAATGTGAGTGCATTTTTCTTTTCTTGTTCCTCAACATATTGATACAGATTCTTAGTAAATTTGAATAATGTGAGTGGGTTTATAAGCATATTCTATATTATTCTTAGATACAGATTCTTAGTAAATTTGAATAATGTGAGTGACAAGACACTTTAAATAAAAAGGGAATAGAGATACAGATTCTTAGTAAATTTGAATAATGTGAGTGAAAAAGCATTATTCACTGGTTTTTACTTTTGATACAGATTCTTAGTAAATTTGAATAATGTGAGTGGCCGAGAATCAAAAGGAGATAATTAAAGCTAGATACAGATTCTTAGTAAATTTGAATAATGTGAGTGGTTTCAGTAGTTTTATTTATGCTTTGATTAGATACAGATTCTTAGTAAATTTGAATAATGTGAGTGAAAAAAAATGAATAAAGCAATAGTTTATGCGATACAGATTCTTAGTAAATTTGAATAATGTGAGTGCTATGGTTATGATAAAAGATTCAAATATGGAGATACAGATTCTTAGTAAATTTGAATAATGTGAGTGAGACCACACTATAACAAAAGAGAATGTTGTGATACAGATTCTTAGTAAATTTGAATAATGTGAGTGTAAACACCATAAGAACCTATAGAAACAGGGATACAGATTCTTAGTAAATTTGAATAATGTGAGTGAAATCAAGAGCATCCCATTGAGCCCAAGTTGATACAGATTCTTAGTAAATTTGAATAATGTGAGTGAATGGATGATGATTTATATTCTTTAAAAAAGATACAGATTCTTAGTAAATTTGAATAATGTGAGTGCAATTCGCCCCTAAAAAGTTTGAAAAGGTAGATACAGATTCTTAGTAAATTTGAATAATGTGAGTGTTTTAAATCTTTCTACATTTTCAAAATCATGATACAGATTCTTAGTAAATTTGAATAATGTGAGTGGTTTTATAGGTGCATATTCATTTCCTACAGGATACAGATTCTTAGTAAATTTGAATAATTTATGTTTGTAGAGTTGTTGCATTTTTTTGCAACAACTTGTTTGATTCAACTTTCAACTTTTGCTTCATAATTGGTTGTAAACTAGTAGTTGACAACCACGTTGTCTGTGTTAATAGTAAGAATGTAAGATTATGACTAAATAAGAATGTAGGACATTAGTAAAATTTAAAAGGAAGGAGATAGAAATTCAAATATGATTAAATAACTATAGTATAATATTCTTTTAGTAACATCGATAGGAGAATATGATATGACTTTAAACTTAATAAATAATATTGAAATAAATACTGTTATGGATTTATACAAAATAAAGAAAATAATAGAAGCAGAAGCTATAGAAAAGGTAAATTATTCAGAACTAGGTAGAGAACTTAATAAAGATCCAAGGACAATAAAAAAATATATACATACAGACACAGAAAAGTTAAAAATTAAGAAAAGAATATTTG